>JBFYZC010000161.1:0-3691 GCA_041309705.1 Bacillota bacterium
GCTTCGGCGATTCCTGGAAATGAAAAGATGGTGGCACGAGTAATTAATCATCTTTTTAAACAAGGGGCGAAAGTTATTTATGAATCAGCATTAGGGATTCATGTCTCAGGTCATGCGAGTCAAGAAGAGCAGAAATTGATGCTCAATCTGACGAAACCCAAATTTTTCATTCCAGTTCACGGTGAATATCGTCATCTGGTACAACATGCACGAATTGCGGTTGATCTGGGGATTAATAGCGAGAATGTGGTGATTCCGGAGATTGGCGATTTGATTGAAATTGGTAGGGATAAGATTCGGATTGCTAGTAAAGTAGCTTCGGGAAATATTTTCGTGGATGGTTTGGGAGTAGGCGATGTTGGAAACATTGTGCTGCGTGATCGGAAACAACTTTCTCAAGATGGAATCTTGATTGTGGTAGTGACCATTGACAAGAAGAATAAAAAGGTAGCAGCCGGACCAGACATTGTCTCGCGTGGTTTTGTATATGTTCGCGAATCGGAACAATTAATTGATGAGGCGAAGGAGAAAGTTCGTGAGGCACTGGAGCATTGTACGGAATTTTCTGACTGGGCGACAATCAAGAATCAGATTCGCGATATCTTGAGTAAGCATCTTTATGGTAAAGTAAAACGTCGTCCGATGATTCTTCCGATTATTATGGAAATTTAGGTTATATGTGTATATTGTAAAAGCTAGCAGTTTAACAGGCAATCTGAATAATTTTACTTAACATAATGCCTGAATCACTGCTGGTTTTTTTGATTTATATATTTAACTATAAAGTTCTTTCATTATATTGAGGGAAAATATCGGAGTAACAAAGACTTTTTGTAAAGATAAAATCAATCAAACGTTTTTGAAAGTATTTTAAAAAGAAAAAAGCTCGCAAGCGAGCCATTACAACAGACCGAGATAATTTTACATGATTTGTAAATGATTGTCAATCATTAAATAGTATTAATTTTTTTTTGTAAATATTGATTTTATAATTGAAAACTATTAGAAACTTGTATTAATTTCAGGATAAAAATGCTATCTATATATTTTCCGGTAAAGATCTTTCATTATATCGAGTGAAAAGATCCAGCGTACTAAGGATTTTTCACGAAGGTAAAATGAAATAGATCTTTCGGAAAATATCTAGCATTGATTTAATAAATTTATGAAAGGAAGGAATAATTAGATGGTGCGAAAGTTTAAAATTATGTTAATTTTAGTGATTACCCTAAGTTTACTTTCATTTGCTGCTCCGGCACAGGCAATGTTTGACTGGGTAACGTTGAAGACGGAGTATTTTACAGTCTTTTATCAACCAGGTGATGAAGCAGTAGCGCGACAAGTATTAGAGATTTTGGAGTGTTATCGTCCGCAAGTCGAGCAACTTTGTGGCAATACAGCCAAGCATCTGGCAGTGGTAATTAATAAAAACGGAGTAATGGTTGATGGTTTTTCGCGTCCCTATAATCAGCAGATTCATCTCTTTGATTATATTCCTACTAGTGAAAGTAACTTAAGTAGTGAAAATTGGTGGTCACTGGTGGGAGTCCATGAGTACACACATCATCTTTCTTTAAATAGGACTGATGGATTTGTAACGTTATTAAATAACCTTTTGGGAGGAATGTTTCTCCCCAATGCGATGACCCCACTGTGGTTAACCGAAGGAATCACCGTTTATCAAGAATCACAGCTTTCTCCTTATCAAGGACGTTTGAATGACGGATTATTCGATGCGTACTTAGGAGTTTTGGTGAGTGAAGAGAAATTACCCGCTATTCAGGTAGCAACTTCTGAACAAGATCGCTTTCAACTGGGAAGAGGTTATACGTTTGGTGGAGAGTTTTTTGAATATTTAGCTAAAACCTATGGAGAGGATAGATTTGCGGAGTTTTTTAGAGTTAATGGTGGTAATTTTTTGGGTGTCTTTAACTTCCCAGCTTTAGGGATTGATCGTAGTGCTCGAAAGGTTTACGGAAAGAGTTTTCCTGAGTTATGGGAGGAATGGCAGGCTTCATTAAGAAGCGAGTATCAGAATTATCGACCTGAAGGAGAAAGACTGACTCGAAAGGGCTGGAATAATAGTTATCCAGTATTCGCAGATGGTCAGATTTTTTACTGGCGTGATTATCCAGTGAAAACAGGTGTTAGGCAGAAGTATCAATTTCATGAGTTACGTAGACGTGAACTTAATTCAGGGCAAGAAGAAGTTTTGCTAAGCACGACCACTACAGTAGCACTACCACTCAAGGTGAAAAATCAACAGTTATATTATGCCACCTATGAGCTCAAAGGTGGGTATCATAATCAAACTAACCTTGGTTATGGTTATTATCTGGTTTTGCATCAATATGACCTGAAACAACGTAAGGATCAAGTGATTTTCAAAGAAGAACTACGTGGTTTTGAGGTTACCTCAGATAACAAAATTTTATACACTAAGGCTCGTCAAGACCAATTTGGTTCGGAGCTTTATTTATATGATCCTGCGACCAAGAAACAGGAAAAATTATTGGTAAGTGACTATTTGATTGATGAGCTGGTACTTGATCGAGAAAAATTAATTGTGACTGCACGACATGATTGGGAGAATACTGATTTGTATCATTTGGATTTAGCATCCCAAAAAATGACTCCACTTTTTAAATCAGCGGAGAAAGAGAGTAATCTGGCATTTTATGGTGAGAAACTCTATTTTACTGCGAACTATCAACAACAGATTGGAATTTATGCTTATAACTTCCAGAGTCGAATGGTTGAACGGTTGACCAAGTCAGGTTATGCAACCATGGCAGCAGTTGATGAAACAGCACAAAAATTATATTTTATAGGTTTAAACAGTGATGGATTCGATCTCTACCAGAAACCACTTGAACCGGAGAAGTATCAACTCACACTACCACGGATGCAATCAAAATCAGCTACCAATCTGCAGAAAATAGAGATTGCTAAGGGAGGTTATCAGGATAACCTGAAATATATGACCCCTCATTTATCTGGAATTGGATATACATTTAATGAAGAGCAAAATGCAGTGATGTTTTCTTTGCGTGGTTATGATGCAGTTGGTGATTTTCCTGAATATAATGCGATGCTCGGTTATGATTTCAAACAAGAACATTTCTCGTATAATTTGGAGTTAACCTCATACTTTTTGGCACCTGTGATAATTGGTTTTAAAACACAAGACTTGACTGAGCAAGAAGTAGAGTCTTATGCACCTACTCTACCCTATCAAAAAGCAACCCAGCTGGTGGCGGTCTATGATGTACTGGAACGACTTTCGCCTGGGCTTTCAAATGTAGCAGTGGGTGAAGCTTTGCTGAAAATTGATGATGATCAGTTTGATAATTTGTACTCCATGACCTTTATAGATGTGAGTTTTAATTATCCAAAAACCGAATTGAAACTGGGTTTTGATCTAATGCAAGGTTTAGAGAAGAAATATCAAATCTATGGTGCCGATATTCAAATAGACCAGTATCTCTGGCAGGGTGAACTTTCTTGCAGCAGTAGCTTCTCGACTGGTCGCGACCACTATCTTGCCAAGCTGCGTGGTTATCAACAACGATTACATACCACTACCGGAATGACAATGAATCTCGAATATAGCAAGCCATTAATTGAGCTTGGCGCAGGAATCTGGAATCCTAATTTGTATCTGCAGAGTCTAGTAGGAAAGACTTTTGTG
>JBFYZC010000162.1:0-2961 GCA_041309705.1 Bacillota bacterium
CCAACTGCAGCAAAAGTTTTAGTCAATGATCTTGATCTGCAGATTACTGCTCCGAATGGTCAAATTTATTATGGTAATGATTTTACCGCACCGTTTGATTCGGAAGTTGATCGTACTAACAACGTTGAGAATATTTTTATTAAAAATCCAATTTTAGGTACTTATAATGTGACGGTAAAAGCTTATAACATACCAGTTGAGTCACAACCATATGCTTTAATAGTTACCACTGATACTAATCAAGTACCTGTGTTAAATCAGATGAAGGCACAACTCAAGAATCAAAATATACAAACAATTACAAATTCTCTTTTACCTGCGATTAAATTGATTAATACAGGTGATAATGCTTTGAAATTAAGTGACTTAAAACTACATTATTACTATACTGCAGATGGTGAGCAGAATCAAAATTTCTGGTGTGATTATGTAGGGATTAATACTCAAGATAGATATCAAACAGTTAATGGAATCCACGGCAGTTTTGTTAAATTGACGAAGAGTAGCGAGAAAGCAGATAATTATCTTGAAATAAGTTTTAATAATAAAATAATTTTGGATCCAGGTGCGACCTTAGAAATGCAGTTAAGAGTTACTAAGGCAGACTGGTCAAATTATCAACAAGACAACGACTACTCAGCTAATGATCAAGATATTCAATTTATTGATTGGGATAAAGTTACTGTCTACTATAATCAAAGTAAAGTCTGGGGTATTGAACCATAAGTTTATAATTAAGTAGGGGCGATTGACTAAAGTCAGTCGCCTTTTTTGTTATATATTTAATAAAAATTAAATTCAAAATATTCAAAAGGTAATGCAAACTGAAGTGTAGAATTAATTACTCATTGGTTAACCAAAATAAAATTTGAAGGGGGTTCTAATGGTGAGCTCAAGAAGATTTTTGCTAACGGGTACTTTGTTTGCCACAGTAATTTTATTCTCCGGGTTAATGTTTGTAGAAGGAAAGGGGGTTAATGACTATTCACTGTATTTAAATTCGACAATTATTAGTGCTAATCAAGTGCTGGAACAGGAAAAAGAAGCTGATGCAAAAGTTCTTTCTAATCCACACTTGTATATTCTGCAATTTAATGGACCGATTATTGAGCAAGAGAAGCAGCTAGTACAGCAATATGGGGTGGAGATTGGTGATTATATTCCTAATTTTGCGTTTATAGTACGCACTACGCCAAAGATTATTCAAAAAGTAAAAGCATTACCATTTATCTATCGTGCCATTCGGTATAAAGCAACAATGAAACTTTCTAAAGCTCTTGCTGAAAAAAGAAATACTGAGGTATTTAATGTTCGCATGATCACGTTTGCGGAGAATCATGATGTGTATCAACTTCAAGATTCAAGAATTATTTCTAGAGAAAAACGAAGTTTAACTGCTAAATTAAAACAATCAGAACTGGCTGAGTTTATTAATAATGAAAGTATTATTTTTGCGGAAGAAGTACCAGAGTATCAATTATTTAATGATCGAGCAGCAGAGATTATGAATGTTCCAGCAGCTTGGGAAAGCTCTTTGACTGGTGAAGGACAGATTGTTGCTGTCTGTGATACTGGTTTAGATACTGGGAAGAATGATGAAACGATGAATCAAGATTTTCAAGGTAGAATTAAGGCAATTTATGCTTTGGGCAGACGTGACAATGCTAGTGACCCTCATGGTCATGGGACGCATGTGGCAGGAAGTGTACTGGGTAGCGGAGCTAATTCAGATGGTAATTTTAAAGGATTAGCTTATAAAGCAAATTTAGTCTTTCAATCAGTTTTAGACAGCAAAGGCAGTCTGGGTGGAATTCCAGAAGATCTGACGAAGCTTTTTGAACAGCCTTATCTGGATGGAGCACGAATTCATACCAATAGTTGGGGTCTACCTTATGAATACAAAGGAGCAGTATATAGTGCTAATTCTAGCGAGGTTGACCGTTTTATGTGGGAGCACAAAGATATGCTGATTCTTTTCTCAGCAGGTAATTCTGGTGATTATGATCGCAATGGAGTTACAAATTATAATACTGTTTGTTATCCTGGTACTGCTAAGAATTGTTTGACAGTGGGAGCCTCTGAGAGCAATCGAGCTGAAAAAGGGATTCATGCAGATAATATTGAGGAGATTGCTTATTTTAGTAGTCGTGGCTGGGCAAATCCAGATGGTCGCATCAAACCAGATGTAGTGGCACCAGGGACGTGGATTCTCTCAGTAAAATCCAGTTTGGCTTCGGATGGTATCTTTTGGGGCACTTATAATAAGTATTATGCTTATATGGGCGGAACTAGTATGTCCACTCCATTAACTGCAGGAGCAGCTGCATTAGTACGAGAAAATTATATGAAGCAAGGAATTATTCCGCAAGCATCATTAATTAAAGCAACTTTGATTAATGGTACTTTGGATATGGGTTTTGGATCTCCAAGTCGTGACCAGGGTTGGGGGCGCATCAATTTAAAACAGAGTATCTTAAAACCATTGGTCTATGAGAATGAAAGTCAGGCGTTGGCTACCAATGAAACAATTAGCTATAGCTTTGAAATTAAAAATTCTGATAAATTAGTCAAAACTACTCTGGCTTGGACTGATTATCCAGGTTCACCAACGGCAGAAAAAGTGCTGGTAAATGATCTTGATCTGGAGATTCTTGCACCAGATGGGCAAATTTATCATGGTAATGATTTCACTGCACCATTTAATTCTGAAATTGATCGTACTAATAATGTTGAGAATATTTATATTAAAAACCCACTCCTTGGAGTGTATAAAATCAATGTGAAAGCATACAATGTACCAAATGGACCACAACCATATTCGTTATTTGTGAATGTTGATAATACTCCACCACCTCCACCACCAGAAATGAAGATGAAATTGCAGCTTAAGAATAATAATAACCAGCTAGTGGGGAATAGTATCCGACCTCAGATTAGATTGGTTAATGTTGGGAATAACTC
>JBFYZC010000163.1:0-2515 GCA_041309705.1 Bacillota bacterium
GTTGTGTCAATATTTTATTATCCCTTAATTATGAAAAATACAAATGTTAAGCTCTATCAATAAAAAAACGACGCTCGGCGTCGTTTTGAAAATTAGTTTTGGATTGTATTATATATTTTCCAGTAAAGATCTTTCATTTTACCGAGTGAAAATATCCAGCGTACTAAGGATTTTTCACGAAGATAAAATGAATTAGATTTTCGGAAAATATATAGATAATTCCTTACTCAGCAGTCGTTTGGCAGATAAATCAATCCCAATCGCCCCCAAAGGTGCGGTAATTAGAATTGATAAAATAGCGATTGCCAGAATCAACTCCCCGGAAGCAACCCCCAGACTTAATGGAATAGCACCAATTGCTGCTTGTACGGTGGCTTTGGGAAGATAGGCAATGATACAGAAAACTCGCTCTTTATAATTTAAATTAGTACCTAGCGTTGAGATTAAAACTCCAATACTTCTGGCAATTAAGCCGAGCGAGATGATTAAGAGTCCCTTCAAACCAGCATTTAGTGCCACATGAACGTTGACTTGAGCGCCCACCAGGACAAAGAGTAAAATCTCGGCAAAAATCCAGATTTTATTGAATTTCACTGCTAAACGAGCAGCTACTGGTGGGAGTTTTTCTAAAAGAATAAAGCCAATCGTCATGACCCCAAGCAGTCCCGCAATTTCTAGCCGATTTTTCAAAGCATTTTCGATGGTATTTAAGATAATGGCAAAGCTTAAAATATATAAGACTTTCTTGGTATCACGTAGATGATATTTGGAGAAGAGCCAGACTAAAACTAGACCAACAATAATTCCAGCCCCGATTCCCAGACAGATGGAGAGCGGAATATTTAAGAGTTTGATGCCGATATTTATCTGTTGTCCACTATATAGTCCTAAAAAAGTAGTAAAGATAGTGATCGCAAAGACATCATCAATCGATGAACTAGCAAGAATTAGGGTAGGAATTCCTTTATTAGTGCCTAAACCTTGGTTAGAAAACTCAAGCATGTGTGGGACTACCACCGCTGGCGAGACCGCCGCAATGATGAAGCCGAGCATTCCACCTTCAATAAAGGAGAAACCTAAAAGTTTAGTTGCTAAAAAGGCAATGGTAAATCCCTCGATTAATCCGGGAAGACAACTTAGTTTCAATGCAGTGTTGCCAACTTTATGTAAGGCATCGCGACTGATACCCAATCCAGCGCGTAAAAGAATAATGATCAGGGCAATTCTACGAAAATCACCAGAGATCCTCATTAGATCAGTTGATAACCAATTAAAGCCATAGGGACCAATGATTACTCCCAGAAGTAACATTCCTAGTAATCCAGGTAATTTTAATTTGGTAAATAAGGAGTTGGCGAGTAATCCTAAGAGAATAATAATGCCCAATCCAGTTGCCACCAATAAAATCAGCCACCCTTCAAAAAAATGATAATCAAAAACAAAGACTCCCGTAGAATTTTATTTCCACAGGAGTCATTAGCCTCTATAAAAAAGGCGGTTTAAGGCGAACTCCATCGCCAATGGTTACTTTATATGTTAATTATAACATATTTTCAGTTATTATGGTAGCCTAAAGTGAAATTGAAAAAAATTCATCTTCCAATAAAGCGCAGAGAGTATGATAAATCGGGAGATGCAGCTCTTGAATATGCTCAGTACGTGAGGCAGGAGCTGCGATTATCAGATCACAGAGATTTTTTAATTCTCCCCCACTCTCGCCAGTTAAACCAATAGTTTTTAGCTCTAAAGCTTTGGCAAGAATCACTGCATTAATAATATTTTTGGAATTACCAGAAGTGCTGATGGCGAGCAAACTATCTCCAGCTTTGCCATACGCCAGAACTTGCTGCGCAAAGATTAATTCGGCAGCAGTATCATTGCTGACGGCGGTGATCAGACTAAGATTATTAACGAGTGGAATCACTGGTAAAGCCTGCTGTAAGTGGTTACTCCATCTTTCGTGCGGGCTAACATTTTTAATCTTTTGAATAATTTCCATTCGAAGTGGTCTTTTTTGACGAAATCCTTTCAGAAGTTCAGCCGAGAGATGCTCAGCATCGGCAGCGCTCCCGCCATTACCACAGATTAAAAGCTTGCGATTGCTTAAAAAGGTCTCTTTGATTAATTCAAATACCTGACTGATTGAACTGCGACAGACAGTTAAATTGGGATATCTAAAAAAGAGTTCCTCGTAAATCTTTGCATTCATAAAAATCCCCTCCATCTGTTGAAATATTTTCCAAAAGATCTTTATCGGAAAATATATATATACTTTCCAAAAGATCTAAATTATTTTATCATCGCGAAAAATCCTTAGTGCTAGCTATCCTTTCCAAAAGATCTAAGTTATTTTATCTTCGTGAAAAATCCTTAGTGCTTTGGATCTTTTCACTCGATAAAATAAAAGATCTTTATTGGAAAATATATATATGAGATTGGAGGGCGAAAGATGTGACTTTTTTCACAGTTCTACTGGTGAGATTAATTGGTGCTCTGAAGTAAAGAAGATCTTGGT
>JBFYZC010000164.1:0-4323 GCA_041309705.1 Bacillota bacterium
GTAATCTTTGCATAAAAAAGGCTTATGCTGATTGGTCAAAGGAATTTTTCTCTCAGTATCAAAATCGTCTGATGGAGCATGGTTTTGAGCTGATTCATCTGCCGGCTACCAATTCACAAGGTAAGAATGGTTCTGATGTACGTCTGGCGATTGACGTGATGGAGAATCTGGAACTCTTTCAAACGATTAATACTTTAATTATTGGTTCTGGTGATACCGATTATATTCCTTTGGTACAACGAATTCGTTCGCGTGGTAAAGAAGTGATTATTATTGGTTTTGAGCATAGTGTGGGAAATTTGATTAAGGTGAATAGTGCTGAATTTAAATCGCTGGAAGAACTAATTGGCAAACCAGAAGAAGAATCATTGTCATCGGTTTTAATACAAGAGACAAATGGTTTTTATGGACGGGAATTAATGATTCGTTATTTAAAAAATAAGAACGATGATCAACCAGTGATGATGGCTACTTTGAAACAGGATCTGTTACGACTTGATCCATCATTCTCAGAGAGAAAACTGGGGTTTGCCTCTTTTAAGAAATATATTCAGTCATTGGTAGGGGATCTGATTGAAAAAATTGAGGTGGCAGAGAATAATCTCTTGTTAGTTTATTTTATGGATCTTGATCTCAGTATGAATACCAAAGTGAATATTCAGGAAGAGGCAAAACATTTTCTCTTAAAGAATATTCGTTATCAACGTAGTCGCTCCAAACGTCAGGATATCTCAACCGTGCTTTTCGCGGAGTTTAAAGAGTCGAAAGAACTGACGATGAATCAGATGGTTGATCGTACTCACCAGCAGTTGAAGAATGTGACAAAGATTGATATTCGTAAATATGTAAATATTTTATTTACCGGGAAGGCTTTCAAACAGTTTGACAAGGGGCAACGTCGTCCGCTGTTGTCACGCGCCGTAAAATTGAAAGATATGGTGCACAGTCCGGTTATTTTAGAACAGATCTATATTAATCGGGTGATTGATATCTTGAAGAATCGTTATCCAATTATAGAAGATGAAGAGATTAATCGTATATTGGAATTGAAATAGAAAAACTTAAGGAGCATGGAATCATGAATGAAAAAATGATCAAATTGAAGAGCTTATTAACCGAGATTTATGATCTTGAGCGTACCGAAGCTTTACTATCATGGGATCAATTGGTGATGATGCCACCAGGTGGTGCGGCAGCACGGGGACGGCAGATGGCACTCTTAAGCAAATTAGCACATGAAAAAAAGATTGCACCAGAGTTGGGCAGACTGCTCGAAGAGTTGCAACCATTAGCAACAAGTTTGCCAGCTGAGTCAGATGAGGCATGTTTGATTAAGGTTGCTACTCGCGACTATCAGAAAGCGATGAAAGTACCTGCCAGTTTTATGGGTGAACTCTCGGAACATATTGCTGCGACCTATGAAGCCTGGGTTAAAGCACGTGAAGCAGAGAATTTTGGTGTGGTCGCACCATTGTTTGGCAGGACATTAGAGTTTAGTCAACAATTAGCAGAGTTTCAAGGTGATTATCAACATGTAGCTGATCCACTGATTGATGTCGTGGATGAAGGTTTTACGGTAGCGATGATTCGACCGCTCTTTACGGAGTTGCGGAATCGTTTGAAACCATTGGTGGAGCGAATCGCTGCTTCCCAACCAGTCGAAGACTCCTGTGTCAAAAAGTATTTCCCAGAAGCGGGACAGCTGCAATTTGGCAAAGAAGTGATTACCAAGTATGGTTTTGATTTTAGTCGTGGGCGGGATGATCTGAGTGTCCATCCGTTTACCACTAGTTTTTCGATTGGCGATGTCCGAATTACTACGCGCATTAAATTAAATGACCTCAATGATGCGCTCTTTAGTACGTTGCATGAGGCAGGGCATGGACTATACGAGCAGGGTTTTGCAAAAGAATTGGAGGGGACGCCACTGGCGAGTGGTGCTTCCTCGGGTATGCACGAAAGTCAGTCACGTCTTTGGGAGAACTTAGTGGGAAGAAGTCGAGGTTTCTGGGAGCATTTTTATCCGAGATTACAGGAGATCTTCCCCGAACAGCTTGGTAAGGTCTCTCTGGAGACTTTTTATCGGGCAATTAATAAAGTAGAACCATCCTTGATTCGAACTGAAGCGGATGAAGTTACCTATAACCTCCACGTGATGATCCGTTTTGAGTTGGAATTACAGCTACTAGAGGGAACTTTATCAGTCAAAGATCTGCCTGAGGCGTGGAATGAGATGTACCGTAATTATCTGGGAATAGTGCCCAAAAATTATCAGCAGGGTGTGTTGCAGGATATTCATTGGTATGGTGGGACGATTGGAGGAGCTTTCCAATGTTATACCCTTGGAAATATTATGAGTGCGCAGATCTTTGCAGCAGCCTTAGCGGCTCAGCCACAGATTAAGACGGAGATTAGTCAAGGTGAGTTTGCGACCTTGCGTAATTGGTTAACTAAGAATGTTTATCGTCATGGACGAAAATTCTCAGCAGCGGAATTGATTCAGATGGCAACTGGTAAACCTTTGACGATCGAACCATATTTTAAGTACTTGGAAAATAAGTATCAAGAGATTTATTAAAATAGGAAAGATAAAGATAAAGATAAGTTAAGCCCTTGAAAGTAGAATTTTACTTTCGAGGGTTTTTTATGCGTGAATGCGTGAATGCAGGGATGTTTCTCTTGTGCTAAATATTTCTAACACGCAAGAACCGTCTTGTTATGTTCAAATTTGAATGGGAAATCTTGATGAAAAAAACTGGATCTCTAGGGGTGGTTATGGTATAATAATTTAGTAATAAAAAATATTTATATTATTTCAAAAATTTAAAATAAAAACCACTGAAAGGGAAGGGTGATCTAGCTGAGAAGGAGTTTTGTTTTTGGCAGCTGTAGCGAGGCTGAATAATTTATAATACATAATACATAATGCATGATGCGCAAATTGTAAGGTGATTGATAATTTTCTTAAAGATAAATTTTGAAAGGGTTAAGAAAGGAGGGTTGTTGATTTAAACCAGAATTTAATAATTTTAAGGAGGCTTTACTGATGAAAAAAAATGGCTTACTGTTAGCAGGTTTATGTGGTTTACTGGTTATGGGTCTTTTGGGATGTAACAGTTCTGGAATTAATTCGAAACAAAATTCAACCGAAAAAATGAGTGTTCTTAAAACTAACTGGGCAGTTGATACCAATTTAACGTATAACAAACCGATTACCGCTTCAATGGCAGATGGTAATAATCAACCACGCAATGCAATTGATGGTGACCTGAATACCTATTGGTCATCTTTTGCTAGCTCAAAACAATGGATTACAGTTGATCTTTTAGAAGTGATTCCGGTTGATCAGATTAAACTTAAATGGAGTAACGTTGATTATCCGAGTACTTATGAAGTTTTAGGTTCTTTGGATAATATGAGTTGGACGAAGATTACTGAAGTAACTTCAGATGGAGAGAATGATATAATAGATTTTACTCCAACTAGGACTAGATATTTAAAGATTAATTGTCTGCAAGGCAGTGGTAAATATTTCAATTTATATGAATATGAAGCATATTATTCTGGAGCACCAGTACCAACTCCAAGTCCTGTTCCGAGTCCAAGTATAGTTCCAAGTCCAAGCATAGTTCCGAGTCCATTTCCTAGCCCTACTCCAGGCGGCATGAAAGATTTTACGCTTAAAGATTTGGATGATCAAGATGTAACTTTGAGTAGTTTTTTGGGTAAGAAAATTTTACTAGATTTCTCACAGCCTGGTTGTGGTCCTTGTATTAGAGAACTTCCAATCTTGCAACAATTGCAGGATAAACAGTTGGAAGATGTAGTAATTATAGTGGTTAACTATGGTACTCTCGACAGTGTAAAAACCGTGGTGGGTAAATATACCTTCTATAAGTTATATACTAGAAATTTAGATGTATTTCGTCTTTATAATGTCTCTGGTACTCCAACTAATGTCTTTTTGAATCGTGAAGGAATAGAAGTACAGCGTAAGCTTGGTTATGGTGGCGAAAGTGTTGATTATTTTGTTGATATTATGAATAAAATTCCGTAATAATTAGAGTTTAAAGAATAGCAAGGTATAAACCTCTGTTTGGAAGAGTCCAGACAGAGGTTTTGTTATGTAAGTTAGATATATATCGTATTTTTTATAGTTTATCAATTAAGCAAGAGTTTAATGTATAGGTTTAAACCCCACAAAAACTTCACAACTTAATATTATATGTTACCTGAGACTAAAAAATTCCACTTAGAATATTTTTCATCGAGATTTAATTTTATCTATGTTTAGCTGGGGTTTTGTATTTATAAATTTTATTA
>JBFYZC010000165.1:0-3141 GCA_041309705.1 Bacillota bacterium
TTTCTCCTTGCATCTTGTATTCTATATATATATTTTCCAGTAAAGATCTTTCATTTTATCAAGTGAAAATATCCAGCGTAATAAGGATTTTTCACGAAGATAAAATGAATTAGATCTTTTAGAAAGTATGTATCGAATGTTTCTACAGCTATTATCTTTTTCCTTGTGCAAGAATTTACGCGTTTTTTCATTAAAAAAGACGCACCCTCGTGCGTCGCTATAGATATTTTCCATTTGCCTCAACCAAAATTACTCACATCATCCTGATTTTTAAACTGATAGACCGCCAGCAGAAAGAAGGTTACTGCAAAGGCAAGCAGAATTGCCAGATTAGCAAGAATCATCTCAAAAGAACCACCTGATTGTAACTTCTGAACCGCGTCCATCGTCCAGCGCTGCGGGAGAAAATCCGCAAACTTACGTGCTGCTTCTGGCATAATTGAGAGCGGAAAATAGCATCCGCCTAACATACAGCTAGAAGTAATCACAATATTCTGGATCGTATTTGCCTGCAGCGTATCTTTGGCAAAAGCTACGGTCACCAGTCCCAGTCCAATTCCTACCAGACCAGTCATTAACAAAATTATTAATAAGTGCCACCAGGCGACTCCCACATTAACTTTTAAAACCGTGGTCATTAAAAAAAGTACCAGACAGATCTGCAAGGTAACAATGATCAGATTCACACAGACATTACTAATCAGGTAACTACGTGCACTTACCGGGGCAGCACAGATTCGATAAAAGGTACGCATTCGCTTCTCTTTAATAATTAATTGCGCAGTTAAGCCTGAACCCATCATCATAAAAAGAATCAAGAAACCAATACTCTGATAGGTAATTCCTTGCGCCACAGCTTGGTTGGAAATCTCTTTCATGCTCAATTTCACTGGTGTCCTTTGGTAAGCTTGATAAAGTTTTCGAAAGACCTCATCTTTTCCTGCTGCTGCTGTTGCTAAATCAGCTAAATTCTTCAGATAAAGCTGCAAAGAACTCGCCACTAATTTATTTACACTTTTTTTACCAGAAATCAACTGCACTTTAAATGGTTGCCGCTCCTTAAGCAGACGTCCAAAGCCTTGGGGAATCACCACTACCAAATCAAGATGATTATCATTAATATCTGCTTCGATTTCCGCTTTCTTTAGCAGCTGCACCTGATAATTCTGCTTTTTTTGCAAGGCTTGCACCAGATCATTAGCAAGTTTACTCTGATCCTGATTACAAACTCCAATTCGAATCACTCCAGCACTAGGTGCATTACTAAAAACTGCTAATGAAAAAAGCATTCCGATTACTGGCAGCAAGAGAAAGATTAAATAGTTGATCCTTTGCGAGAAGGTTACTTTCAAAGTATTTAAGGTTAAGCGCCAGATCTGTTTCATCTTTGCAACCTCCCTTGGCGAACAAAATAGACTACCGTTAGCGTAAAGAGCATTGCCAACCCAAGATTAATCATTATGGTTACTGGTACATTAGTCAAATCCTGACGATAGATCACCTCAAACAATGTCTGATTGAGCCAGCGCAGTGGAGAAATTTCTGCTATTTTCAAGAATGATTCCGGAAAACCCTCCAGACTAAAATAACTTCCACCCAAAAAGCCCAATACTGGAATTAACATTTGAAGAATTACCGTTGCCACTGCTTCGTTTTGGGAAAACAAACCAATTCCCAAACCCAAACTCACCACCATCAAGACTTCACTGATGATTAATAGCAAAACTACTGCTAAATTTGTCCCCCAGTAAGTATTCAAAAAATATTTACTAAAGAGAATCAAAACTACTGCTTGCAGCATGGTAATCATTAAACATCCCAATGCCTTGCCTGACATCAGCTGAAAGATTGAGATTGGACTTACCAGTAAACGATTAATCGTCTTGGAGACTTTATCTGTATGAATCGTCGTTACCCCTAAAAATCCCGCATAGAGTAGCATCAAGGTTAACATCACCACCGCATAATAATCCATTGAGCTAGGTTGTCTGCTTTGCGAGACCGTCTTCAGTTGCACATAATCCTTGCTGGCTGTTTGCAAAACTTCCGGAAGCACCTGTGGATTAAGCTGACTGATTGTCAAAATTGCATTATAACGTTCCAAAAAGGGCTCCAGTGCCGCTTTAACTATATTTGCTTCAAACTCTGCCCCGTGATTCTGATAAAATTCAATACTACCTCTTTCTCCATTGGCATTTACTTTTAAATAACAACTCGCTTGACTTTTTTTCAGCCGATTAATTGCTACCAAACTAGTCTTAACTGGGACAAATTTCATCCCTAATTGCTTTCCTGTGCTTACAAAGCTAGCAAAAGCTTCACCCAATGGAGTCTTTGCTTGGTTGGTATATAGAACGGTCAACTGATCAAGCTTAATTTCATTACCAAAGACACCTGAAAGTGCAGTTCCTAAAATCCAGATCAAAAGCATTGGAAAGATGATTAACATCATTAAGCCTGATTTATTACTCATAATTCTCTGGATCTGATTAATGGTAATCTGCCAAATTTGACGCAACTCATTTCACCTCTAATCTCGTAATTTACGACCAGTCAAAGTCAGAAAGACTGTCTCCAGATCAGGAGTCTTACTTTCCAGACTCTTGATCCCCATCCCATGACTGGTAAAGTAGAGAATAATCTGATCGAGATTATGTACTTCACGCAGACTATGAATTTGGATAACTTTCTCCTCGACCTCTACGCGCTCTACTCCCTTAATTGCTTTCAATTCAGCCTCTTTTAGATTTACGATTGAATCTACAGTGATCGCAATACTATTAGTCCTAGTGACAATCCCAGTTAACTCCTCTTTCGTCCCTTCCGCAATTAATTTGCCATGATCCATAATCCCGATTCGTGTACAGATCTCCTCAATTTCCTCCATGTAATGACTGGTATAGATAATCGTACAACCCAATTGATTTAATCTCTGCACTGCTTGGAGAATATGATTTCTGGATTGCGGATCAATTCCGACGGTTGGTTCGTCCATAATAATTAAGCGCGGGCGATGCGCCAGAGCACAAGCAATATTCAAACGGCGTTTCATTCCGCCCGAGAAGCCTTTGGGCTTAATTTCCGCTTTATCACTCAAGCCTACGAAGCTTAATGCCTCTGCTACCCGTTCCTGCAAAAGAC
>JBFYZC010000166.1:0-2845 GCA_041309705.1 Bacillota bacterium
TGGTTTGAGTGGTCTGGGATTTGTACCGCAAGAAGCTTCATTGCTACCCTGGCGTACCGTTTTGGAGAATGTACAGTTGCCTCTGGAATTGTCAGGGGGAGTTACCCACTCTCAAAGACTAAAGCAGGCACGTCAAGCTTTGGAATTAGTAAATCTAATTGGAGTTGAGCAGCAGTATCCGCATCAATTATCAGGTGGAATGCGACAAAAAGTTGCTCTGGCGCGAGCTTTAGTCAGAAAAGCAGAGTTGCTTTTGATGGATGAACCTTTTGCCTCCTTAGATGAAATAACCCGTGCTGAGTTACACTCGGAACTCTTGCAGATTCATGCGCAAACGGGAGTGACCATTTTATTGGTCACCCATAGCATGGTGGAAGCAGTCTTGCTCTCACATCGGATTATGGTTTTGGGAGGAAAACCGGGACGAATTATTGGCGAAGCAGTAGTAACATTACCGTGGCCACGTAAATTGGAGTTGATGGATACCGCTGAATTTGGCAGTAATACCAAGCTCGTCCGAGAATTATTGTTGAAAGGACGGCGGAGTTAGATGCTAAAACAATCAGTACAAAATATCTGGCAGAAATATTATGAGTATCTTCTAGTTCCAGTAGGTTTGCTGATTTTTTTTCAATTCTGGCAGTGGCTGGCGAAATTTTATGAACCATATATACTACCAGCGCCGTTTGAGGTATTGCAAAGATTTCAGGAATTTGGACTCGAGCAGTTAGGACGACATTTTTGGGCAACGACGCAAGAAGCATTTTTAGGATTTGCCATGGGGTTAGTACTGGCAATTCCATTGGGTTATCTCTTGGCACACTCTCAAATGCTGGAGAAATGTCTCACTCCATATATTGTAGGCTTTCAGGCGATTCCGATTCTTGCCTTAGCACCATTATTAGTAATCTGGTTTGGGTTTGGTAATTTTTCTAAGATTCTAGTTGCCGCACTAGTAGCTTTTTTCCCAATTCTAACTAATACCATAATCGGTTTTCGGGCTACCACCCCAAGCTTGAAGGAGTTTGTAACCATTTTGGGTGCCAAGCGAGCTCAGATCTTTTGGAAACTGGAACTTCCGGCTGCGCTGCCAGTCTTGCTAGGTGGCTTAAAATTAGGAATTACTTTAGCAGTAATCGGGGCAGTGGTAGGTGAATTTGCTGGTGCTAGTGTTGGTCTTGGGTATCTGGTCAATGCTGCCCGAGGTAGTTTTGATACGCCGTTGATTTTTGTGGCATTAATTACATTAGCCTGCTTGGGAATTGGTTTTTATCTGTTAATTACTCTGCTGGAATATTTAGTGATGCCGTGGAAACGAGTCAAATCATGAATTTGGAGGAAGAAAGATGATGAAAAATAAGTTTTTATGGTTAATGCTCTTCGGTAGTTTATTAATTAGTTCTCTGGTATTTGGCGCTTCACAGGAAGCAACCAAAAAAGTTACTTTGGCAATGACGTATATTCCGAATGTACAATTTGCGCCGTGGTACGTTGCAGTAGAAAAAGGATTCTTTAAAGCGGCAGGGCTTGAGGTGGAGTTTGATTACCGTATGGATATTGATGCTTTGCCATTAGTGGCACAAGGTCGCTTGGATTTTGCGATTGCTGGTGGTGATCAGGTCATTGCAGCGCAAGCTCAGGGAATTCCAGTTGCTTATCTGGCATCGCTGTATGCCAAATTTCCCCCAACTATTCTTTCTTTAGCAGAAAAAGGAATCAAAGAACCCAAAGATTTAAAAGGAAAAAAAATTGGTCTGCCGCTTTATGGGACAAGTCTTTTAGCAACACGTGCGATTCTGAAAAAAGCGGGGATCAAAGAGTCAGAGGTTAGCTTGGTAGACATTGGTTATACCCAGATTCCTTCGTTAACTGAAGGAAAAGTGGATGCAGTAGTTGGATTTGCTAATAATGAACCCATTAAGCTGCGAGCTTTGGGATATAAGGTAAATGCGATCTATGCCTGGAATTATTTTTCACTGGTAGGACATGGGTTAATTACTGGTACTAAAACTGTAAAGACATCTCCCAAATTAGTAAAGGGAATGGTACAGGCAACTTTGAAAGGAATGCAATATGCACTGGAGCATCCGGAAGAGACGTTTGTGATCTGTCAAAAATATCTCCCTGAGCTTGGCAAAACACAGATTGAGCAGGAGAAAGAGATTTTGAAAGCTTCGATGGAATTATGGCAGAGTGATGCAACTAAAAAGAAAGGTTTAGGCTATTCTGATCCTAAAACGTGGCAGAATTCTCAGAAAGTCATGCGAGAGTTAGGAATTATTAAAAAAACTGTTTCAACCGGAAATTTTTTAAAACAAGATTTTTTGAATAGATAATTAATATTTTCCAAAATTAAAGACAAGGAATTGCAATAGGATTTTTATAAAAATAAATTGACAATGGTCAAAATTGAAGTTATTATATAGTTAATGACAGAGGGAGTAACATCCTGCTATATATTTTTCTGTAAAGATCTTTTATTATATCATAGATAAAATGAATTAGATCTTTTGGAAAAAATATATCAAATGCAGGAACTAAAGTCGTCAAGACGGTATGTGAAAATACCCGGCTTTAGTGGCGTAAGTTAAGTGAGACTCTGTATCGATGCTTATTTAAGTATGGATACAGAGTCTTTTTTATTAAAAATTATTAGCGAAAGGTTGATGTAAACGATGACGTTGAAGAAAGCCTTGACCTGGATGGCTTTTTGGGTAAGTTTGGCGGTGCTGTTTGGACTGGGGATCTATTTTTGGCCACAAAATCCCACGGGTTTTTTGGCAGTGCTGCAAGAGCAGTTTGGAATTACTGGTGGTCATCAAAAAGCCTTAGAGTACTTTGCGGG
>JBFYZC010000167.1:0-5359 GCA_041309705.1 Bacillota bacterium
TTAACTCTTCTACACCAATAGAATCAAGCAGTGCCGTTTGAGATACTTGATATAAAACTGTTTGACAAAAAAGTTTCGTAGTCTTGTGATAAGTTGTATTCTTCATTTTTCACACCTTTTACATAACCTGAATAAAGTTTAACATGGTTAAATAATTTTGTCAAGCTCTTTTTAAAAATTTCTTTACCAAAATCGAAGCTGCCTTATTCAAGACAGCTTCACAAAATATCACTTATATTGTGGTGAAATTACTCAAAAATTATCCGGCATCTCTTTTGGCAGATAAGTTACACGCAGATAATTCTGCAAATACTTCTCAGCGGCTTTTTTCACCTCTTGGGTGGTTACTTTCTCAAGCTTCTCCCAGGAGTTTTGGTTAATCACCAATGGACTATTAATGAAGTAACTCAGGGCATTAGCCGTTGCTGCTCCTTTACCGGCTTCAAGATCAGATTTGTCCTTGGTCTTAATCGCTTGCACCACTTCGTCAATCTCAGCTTGAGGAATTCCTTGCTTAATAATTCGCTCTACCACTTCGAGAGTTCTGGTTTCAACTCGTTTCATTGATTGGGGATCAGTGGTTGTTAAAAAGATAATATTCGGCGATCTGAATCTTCCCAAATAATCATAGAAGACATAGTCGGAGTAAAAAAGCCCTTCTTTAACGCGTAATTCTTCAAAATAATGCATATATTCGCCCAGATAATAAGCTAAAACACGAAAGGCAGGATATTCTGGATCTTGAATACGCGGGGCTGACATTCCAATTGCAATCGAGGCTTCACGTCCATTACGATCTTCCACTTCCACCACTCGATCTTTAGCTAACTTTACTGGCTCAACATCCAGACTCCAATTAGCTTTCTCACTAATCATCATTTCAAAGGTCTTTTCTAATTCTTTCAAGCCAAGCTTAACGTTTCCTGATATTGATAAAATAGCATTTCCCGGTTGATAAGTCTGACGGTACCAACGATACACATCAGTTCCTGATAGTGATTTTATTATTTCTGGCGTTAAATTATCATTATATGGATGATCTTTACCATAAAATTCTTGATTGAAATCATAATAAGCATTTGCTAATGCCGGAATCCCTTTTAAGTCAGTTTGATAGATTCCTTTCAGGTCAGTAATAATATCATAACTATATAACGGGTAGGAGAGTAAATCCTTAACTTCTTTCAAAACCTTCTTTAAAGCTTGATTAGTCGTCTTAATCTCAATCAAAGTATAATCTGGATAAGTAGCAACATCAACCTCGCTTAACTTTGCCTCACCATACTTCAGCTTTAACATCACCAGATTATTCATGAGCATTGCAGCGCCTTTGCTCTCTTTCTCAATCCCACTACCAGTTTTCAACAATAAGGTCACATCAATTACAGGTGAGTTATTCTTTTCTAAAAAAAGACTCATCCCACTTACCGTAGTATGCTCAAACCAATTTCGCTCCGCCGCCATAGCTCCGGTAATTCCACATAAAGCTAACAATAATAGCAAAAAAGATAATTTCTTCAAATGCACCTTATCTCACCTCCGGTTTAGTGGTCTTTACCAAGATCCAGCATTTCGGTGGTTGAGTAAAATATTTACTACAAAAAGCTTCTAAATCCTTCGGCTTCAAACTCTTTAGTAGCGGTAAACTATCCACCATCAATTCGTCCATATTCACCAAACGTTGTACCTCATAATCGGCTGCACTCTCTGGAGATGCTTGACTTTTAGCCGCAGCTAATTCAATCATATCCTGAAGATTACTTACCTCTTTTGAAAAGTCAATCTGTTTAAACTCACGGAAATACTTACGCATACTTGCTTTTTTCTTCTCTATCTCATCCTGACTATAACGTTGTTCACGTTCGAGATAAAAGATCCCAAAAAAATCTTTCTTGCCGATTGTACGTGAAATTGCATTATAGATCTGATATTCATTATGCTGATAATCAATTTTGCTATCATAAGCATAAATATTAGCTAAAAGCTTCAATATCAACTGCTCTTTCGAAGTTAATCCTTGAAACTCATATGCCATCAACAATTGATACTGATAGGGATAGAGATTTCTAGTCTCGACTACTTCTTTCTCAGGTAAACTAAACTCTTTCAACAGTGGTTTAGAGTTCTTCTCTTCCCCAAAACCATTTTTCAACTTAGCCAGCTCTTCTAAAATTGGTTTAGGCTCGAAATCTCCGGTAATTACATAAGTAGCATTTTCGGGCTGATAATAGTTACGATGAAAATCCTGTAAATTTTGGATCGTGATTGCATCTACCGTAGCTTGCGAATAGCTAAACTCCGGATAAAAATATCTAAACACCGGATAATACTGATAACGTTGTGCATAGTCCATATCCAATTCATGCATGACAATCTTTTTTTCCAGCGCAACTGATTCTTTAGTCAGACTCGTCTGCCAGACCGAAGCATTAAAAACCTTCAAGGCTTCATTAAAATTCTCTTTCGGCACTACATAATTATAGGCAGTATTATTAAAAGAGGTAAATCCATTAAAATATCCACCTTTTTTAATCGTCACTCCGGTAATTTCTTTAAACGTATAATTGCCACCCCCGCGAAAGACTAAATGTTCAAACAGATGGGCAATTCCCTTCTCTTTCTCTTGATTCATTCCAATTGGAAAAACTACATTCATTGAAACCATTGGTTTTTTCTTCATTACCTGATAGAGTACAGTTAACCCGTTTTTCAAAGTAACTTTGGTAAATTTACTTTTACCAGCTGCTGCACCCTGAAACGGAAGCAGGCAACTACAGAAAATAGCAAGTAATCCCACTGTTAAAAAACGTGCTTGCTTCATCGCCCACCCTCCTTCATACTTAATTTTTCAGGGTAGATACCCCAATCAAGTTTTAATTTTTTCTTCCCGCTTTGGAGCTGCACACCCTTCTTACGTTGAATTACCTCATCATCATCAAAATAACCATTATCATTATTATCAATAAACAACTGATCTTCTGAGTCATTATAGCGACCATTATTATTCTGATCAACTATCGCAATTAATTTTTCACCCGAACTTTGTGGAACTTTCGCCAAAAACCAAGTACGTACAGCCACTTTCAAATATGGTTGTTCATTATAAAATGGTCCTGGTTTATTCACTACTCCAGCCACTTCAAGTTCCAGCGGATAAGTGTTATTACCATACTTTACTTTTAATTTAATTGGCTCTGGTCCTTCGACCCAATAGATCTGTAACCCCTGCCATTGATTTAACAAGGGATACCAGTTTTCACCAGCAAAATTGCCATCTCCATTGGAATCTACATAAAGCCGTTTTTCATCACCAGTAATATCTATCAGCACTGCAAACTTTTGCGCCGGCTCTCCTAAAACAATCTCACCCACATAAGGCTTCTTCATCTTCAGATTTGGCAAATTTTTAAAAATTTCCTGACCACCCAGTTTTAATTCAACATTCTGCAATGATTTCCAGTAATCCTTAGAATTTTTAAAAACCTGAGGACAATGATGATTAACTGGCATTAGTGAATATTCACCAGGCTTAAACTCTTCCAGATCAGACTGCGCCGCCCAGGTCAGACCAGAAACCAACAACAATCCGCTCCATAAAATCACCCATGGATATGTTCTTTTCAGCTTAATCACTTCCTTTAGCATACTTTCCTAATCTTCATTCAGACTCAACAGGCTTCATTGTAATTATTTTTTAATAATCAAAACCCTTCAACTTTTAAATTCATCAATTAGCTCCAAATTCCTCGTTTTTAAACTCTTATTAATTCTGGGAAAGATCTCCGATATTCCTATAAGATAATTTTTTCTGTTTTCTAATTTTCCTTCTTAATCATTAAATCAATCCGACCATATTCTTCGCCATTAAACAAAATACGAATCTGATGTACACCAGTGGTCTGAATCTGCCAAGGCAATTTGTTTACTGTGCCTCCAAAAGATGTGTCCAGATCAGCAGTTGATAATTCAATTTCTTGCTGACACATGGTTACTGGCATGGTACTATCAGGGCTAATCATCTGTAAAGTGACCATCCCACTATCTCCAGGTGGTCCTCCCCATTTGGTCAGGATACATAATGGCAAAGTTGCTGGTACCTGGCTTAAATGAAAAATATTTCCTTCACCAATTATACTAATTCGTCCATTCAATTCAAAGCGGACGTCTTCACAGATCAAAGCAAAAACTAATTTAACTCCTTTCACCCCAAACACCCCTCTTTCTGTAGTTCAATTCGTTTTTTTTCATAAAATTCCTCCAAAAGATACCACTTTCTTCTATCTTTTACAATACTCTTTTCACTCCTTGTCAGTATAAATCAGCTCTTCTGGATACAAAATGATGATTGAGGTGATTTAATTGTTGATCTTGACCATCAGAGCAGTTATTCTCTATTTTTTAGTCGTTTTAATCGTACGCATCATGGGAAAACATCAGATCGGACAGCTACAACCTTACGAATTGGTAATTACCATTATGATCTCCGAACTTGCTTCAATTCCGATGCAAGACCCAGATATTCCCTTAATCAATGGCATTGTACCTATTCTGACCTTACTCTTTCTGCAAATCTCACTCTCATTTCTATCACTCAAAAGTGAAGTAGCACAAAGATTAATCTGTGGCGGACCAAGTATTCTCATCGAAAATGGCAAGATCAATGAACCTGAGCTAACTCGTTTACGCTTTAATCTCAACGATCTCCTGGAGCAGTTACGTCTAAAAGACGTCCCAAATATTGCCAATGTGGAATATGCAATCCTCGAAACCAGTGGCAAACTCTCCGTGATTACCAAATCACAACGTCGCTCGCTTAGTCCCGAAGATCTCAAGCTCGAAACTGAATACGAAGGAATGCCCACCTCCTTAATTATTGATGGGGTACTCAAAAAAGAAAATCTCTCCCGCGTCAAATTAGACGAAACTTGGCTCAAAAACGAACTGCAAAAATTCGGGTTAAAAAAATGGCAAGATGTCTTCCTCGCCAGCCTCGATACTACCGGTAAACTCTTTTTGCAGCCCAAAAAGAAACGGAGTGGCTTGAAATGAAAGTTTGGATTTACTCATTAATCGGTTTAATCATCTTCATTGGACTCTCAATCAAAGTGCAGCAATATCTATCTAATTCTTCAGCAAATCTAGAACAGCTTATTAATGAAATGGATCAATTAGTCGCCCAAAAAGACTGGCAGCAAGCAAATGCCCGCCTGAACCAATTCGAAAAAACATGGCAAACAGCAAAAAACTCCTGGCTGTTATTACTTAACCACCAAGAGATTGATAATATTGAACAATCATTTATCCTTACCAAACGCGCAATCACCATTAATGATTACACCAACGCCAAATTAGAGTTAGG
>JBFYZC010000168.1:0-3281 GCA_041309705.1 Bacillota bacterium
TCGTGAAAAATCCTTATTGCTAGCTATCCTTTCCAAAAGATCTAAGTTATTTTATCATCGTGAAAAATCCTTATTGCTAGCTATCCTTTCCAAAAGATCTAAGTTATTTTATCATCGTGAAAAATCCTTATTGCTTTGGATATTTTCACTCGATAAAATAAAAGATCTTTATTGGAAAGTATATTGATCTTTTCACTCGATAAAATAAAAGATCTTTATTGGAAAGTATATTGATCTTTTCACTCGATATAATGAAAGATCTTTATTGGAAAATATATAGATAAGAGTCCATACTTAATTATTATTCACCTAAATACTGAAGAAACGCTGCCAAAAGCTTGATTCGTTCCGCGAGGCTCTCAATGATCAAGTACTCACTCTCGGAATGATGTCCTCCGCCAGTCGGCCCTAACCCATCCAAGGTTGGAATTCCTATTGCTGCCGCAAAATTGGCATCCGATCCTCCACCCGACTCCATTTTCTCTAAATTCAAACCCATTTGCTTGGCTAAATTTTGCAACTGTTCAAACAAGGCTACATTAGCTGCATTGGCTTGCATTGGCGGACGAGTAATCCCGCCGCGTAACTTGGCACTAGTTCCGGGTATTACTTGTTTTTTCACAATCTCTTCTAATCTAGGGAGAATCAAGCCCTCTTGCTCTGGACTAACAATCCGCAGATCTATCTCGGCTGTCGCATAGTCTGGCACTATATTAGGACGAAATCCGCCTCCAATCACTCCGGTATTCAAAGTAATTCCTGCCTGATGATCGGTTAAATTTTGAATGGCAATAATCTTGTGCGCCAGTTCTAAGATTGCATTCGCACCATCTTGTGGATTTGAGCCGGAATGCGCTGCTTTCCCCATTACCTGCAACTCAAAACGTCCAATCCCTTTACGTGAGATGGTTACCATTCCCTCTTCCGCAGGCTCAACTACTAATACTGCTTTCGCTTTACGTGCTTCTGCTTCGATTATCGCCCGTGATCCAGGCGAGCTAATCTCTTCATCAGTATTAAAAAGGCAAGCAATCTCTAGTGACGGAAAGTTAGTTGCGGCTAACATCTCCAAGGCACCAACAATGGTTACTGCGCCCGATTTACAATCTGAAACTCCTGGCCCATAAACCCGCTCTCCTGCAATATGAAATTTACGTGCTGCAGCAGTTCCCTTAGGAAAGACAGTATCTAAGTGTGCCAGCAGTAGTACTCGCGCTCCACTACCCCTAGTAGCCAGATAATGCATACTTCCATCTACACCAGTTAAAGTCTGAAAATCAAACCCACATTTAGTTACTCGTTCTTTAATAATTGCAGCCACCTGTTTTAAACCATCTATGTCTCCCGTTCCTGAATCAATATTTACTATAGACTCAAGTAATTTAAGATAATCAGTTAACATTGTCATCCTCCTCAATCATCATTTTCTATTTTCATGCACCAGCTGACCATTAATATAAGTACGCTCACAAACAGTATAGGTATGCAACGGATTACCAGAAAAGATCGCCAAATCAGCATCCTTTCCTGGCACAATACTCCCAATCCTTGCTGCTGCTCCTAAAATCTCTGCCCCATTGATTGTCAGTGCCTTTAATGCTGCTTGCTCGTCCATTCCTTCACGCACTGCCAAACCAGCTGCTAAAGGTAGCCATTGTGTCTCTGAACCTCCGTCCATCTGCAAGGCTACCAAAACCCCAGCACGACTTAAAATTCCCGGATTGGTCATCTGAAATTCATTCAGTTCCATTTTACTGCGCCCCATAAAGAGCGGACCAACTGTGGCGCGAACTCCTTTACTAGCTAAATAATCAGCAATCTTATAACCTTCAGTACAATGTTCAATCACATAATCCAAATTAAACTCTTCAGCAATTCGCAGCGCGGTCAAGATATCATCTTTGCGATGGCAATGAATTCGAGCTTTAATCTCACGTCGCAATACTTTCCCCAAAGCCTCCAGACGTAAATCGCGTTCGGTTGACTTGGCATTCTCAGCATTTTCAAGTTTTCTCAGATAATTCTCTGCCGCTACCAATGCCTCCCTCAACAAAGCAGCATTACCCATTCTCGTGGTGGGATAATTATGTTGTTGCTGCCCATGAATTCGTTTGGGATTCTCTCCCAGCGCAAATTTCATCCCTTCAGTTCCCGCTAGCACCATCTCCTCCACCATCGAGCCAGCTGTCTTTACTGCAATTCCAATTCCACCAATAATATTGGCACTGCCAGGTCCAGTATAAACCGTGGTAAAACCAGACTTTCTACAATCAGCAAAAGCGAGATCATCGGGATTAATCGCATCAATCGCACGTAATTGCGGCGTATTAGGGCTACTATCCTCATTAACATCTAGATTCGCCCAGACCGAAGGTTCGCCATATAGCCCGACATGACTGTGGGAATCAATCAAGCCCGGCAAAACCCATTTTCCTTGCAGATCTACTACTTCTGCCTCGACTGGAATTTTCACATCTACTCCGACTGCTTTAATCTTATTTCCTTCAATTAAAATTACTCCATCCTCATAATCATGCTCCGCCATTGTCAAAATCTTACCATGAATTAACGCAATCATAAAAACACCACCTTTATTCCGAAAATAACTTGCCAAGCAGACTAATTACTATTAAAATTAAACCAACATCATTCTTTAACAATTTCTAGAATAGGAGTAATTGGTATGAACCAAACAGGTCTCAAAATCGCAATCTCAGGCGACTTGGGCAGTGGCAAAAGCACTGTCTGCCGTCTCTTAAAAGAAAAGCTTCCCGTCAAGATCTTTTCCATGGGTGAAGCCTGGCGCAAATTAGCAGAAAAATATCAGATGACTATCCTTGAATTAAATCAATATTCCGAAACTCATCCCTTAGATGAAGAGATGGATCAGATGATGGCTGAAATGGGGAACTCTCCTGAAGATATGATCTTTGATTCACGCCTTGCCTGGCATTTCATCCCCAACTCTTTCAAAGTTCATCTGACGGTAAATCCAGTGATTGCTGCGACGCGCATCTATAATGATCAGCGCGGTCAAGCCGAAGGATATACTAGTATCGCCGAAGCGCTCAAAAAGTTAGCCGCGCGCAAGACCAGTGAACAGCAACGTTATCTTCACAAATACCAGCTTGATTGTGCTCGCTTTGAAAACTATGATTTGGTAATTGACACCTCTTATGCTACCCCAACAGAGATCGTCGAATTAATTATCAGCTCTCACAACACTTGGCTAATCAATACTGAGTTTAGCAAATTCTGGCTCGCTCCCAAAAATCTCTACC
>JBFYZC010000169.1:0-9214 GCA_041309705.1 Bacillota bacterium
GATACTTTCACTCCATAAAATAAAAGTTCTTTATTGGAAAGTATATGGATCTTTTCGCTCGATATTAATGAAAGATCTTTATTGGAAGCTATATAGCTCCAAAAGTCACCAAACTTAATCTCATAATTTATAGTCACTTATGCAATAATTGTTTTAATGGTACGATCCGATAACCTTTTGCCTTGAGTGCTCGAATCAGAATTGGTAGAGCTTCTACTGTTTCAGTTCGATTTAAGCGCCCATCATGTGCCAGAATAATTGCCCCAGGAAAGACCTTCTTGACCACACGTGAGACTTCCGCTTCAATCGAATAATCTCCATGCTCCAAAGTAATTGTCGAGAGAATCATCTGTTTATTTTGTTCACGCACACTTACTAAAATTGACTCGTCCAATTCCTCATATGGCGGACGAAAGAGAGCGGGATAATCCCCAATCACCTGCTTCATTACCCGATCAGTCTTGATTATCTCCTCATCAATTTGCTCTTTGGTAAGCTCGTTCAAATGTTGATGAGTATAGGTGTGATTACCAACTTCATGCCCCTGATCTATCTCATCGTTTAAAATTTCAGGATGCTTAGCTGCATTTTCACCCAAGACAAAAAACGTGGCAGTAACATTGTATTTTTTAAGAATCTTTAATATTTCTGGAGTATAACGTGGATCTGGTCCATCATCAAAAGTAAGTGCGACCATTTTTTCTTTGGTATACCCTACCCAATGAATATCTACCTGACGCAGATAAAAAAGTGCCGGACTCGCAAGATAATACCAGTTTAATCCTAATAAAACTACCAGTAATCCAATAATCATTAATAAAAACATCTTTTGATCGATCAATTTAGGCTGCATCTTTTATCCCTCATTATAATTATATAAATTTTTAAACATCATAAATCATTACATTATTATCCAGGAACTAAACGAGTAGTTATTACGTCATTATTATAGAAATTGAATACTAAAAGGGGGAATCCATTCAAATGCAAAAGTATCACCAGAAAATTACCATTGTTATCGCACTTTTACTTTTACTAACACTAATTATTGGAGGTAGTATTGTTTTCGGCGGAACTGAGTTACAAAATGAGAGTATTGAATTAACTGTCTATCAAAATGATCTCGCTTTAGTTAAAGAACATCGTCATTTACAGCTGCCCACTGGTATTGGCAATGTAACTTTTGCCAATGTCGCTTCATGTATTGATCCAACCTCGGTTCATTTTACCACTTTAACTGCTCCAAACATTCAGTTGCTTGAACAGAATTATGAGTATGATCTTGTTAATGATCGCAAACTACTCCAAAAATATCTCGGTCAAAAAATTAGTGTTACCAACAACAAAGGTGAGGTAATCTCTGGCTATCTTCTCTCAGCCGATGAAAATCTAATTCTCTCTGCTCAAGCAAATAGTGGTCAGATTCAAATCATTAAAGCAGCTCAGATTCAGGCAATCTCCTTTCCCGAGTTACCTCAGGGTTTAATTCTACGTCCTACCTTAGTCTGGTTGATTAATAATCCCAACAAAGCTAAAACAGAAATGATTGAGCTCAGCTATCTCACTACTGGTCTAGCATGGCAAGCTAACTATGTTGCCACGATCAATCAAAACGATGATCAAGTTAATCTCACTGGTTGGGTTACCTTAGATAACAAAAGCGGTACCAGCTACAAAGAAGCACGTCTCAAACTAATTGCTGGAGATGTCAATCGGGTTAGCCAAGCCGAACCAGAAACATTACGTAATGTGTTATACAAGGCTGAAGCAGCTCCAGATGTTGCTAATTTTTCTGAGAAAACTTTTTTCGAATATCATCTCTACACCTTAAATCGTCCCACTACTCTCAATGAAAATCAACTAAAGCAAGTGGAGCTATTAAATGCCACTAAGATTCCAGCAGAAAAACTTTTCATCTACGATAGTGCCAAAAACACCAAGAAAATTCGTACCATGCTGGAATTCACTAATAGTGCCAAAAATAACCTTGGCATGCCACTACCCAAAGGAATCATTCGTGTCCAGAAAGCAGATAGTGATCAATCGCTTCAATTTATTGGCGAAGATCAAATCGACCATACGCCCAAGGATGAAAAGGTTCGGGTCTATCTAGGTGATGCTTTCGATCTTACTGCTAATCGAATTCAGACTAACACTAAAGTAATTAATGAAAATACTCGCGAAGAGAGCTATCAGATTATTTTAAAAAATCACAAAGATACCAGCGTTTCCGTGACTGCACTTGAAACTTTCCCAACCTGGGGAGCAGTGCAAATCATCAAAGCTGACCAAAAATATACCAAAAACGAAGCCCATCAGTTTGAGTTTGTGGTTAAAATTCCTGCTAATGGTCAAACTGTTATCAATTATACCATAAGAACGAAAAACTAAACATATATAAAGACCACCGTTTTTTGACGGTGGTCTTTCTTTTATCACAATTTTGCGATTCGCTCCATGGCTCTTGCAGTATTTTCGCGACTGCCAAAAGCAGTCAGCCGGAAATATCCTTCACCACTCGGACCAAACCCTGCGCCAGGAGTTCCCACTACTTGCACCTCATGTAGTAATTTATCAAAGAAATCCCAAGAACTTAAACTTTCAGGAGTTTTCAGCCAGATATAGGGAGCGTTGACTCCACCATAAATCTGATACCCTAATTTTTGTAAGCCTTCACGAATCAAGCGAGCATTTTCCATATAGTAGTCAATCACTGTTTTAATCTGTTGTTGCCCCTCGAGGGTATAAACTGCGGCCGCTGCTTGTTGTACTGGATAGGAGACACCATTGAATTTAGTGGTTTGACGTCTCAACCAGAGACGATTCAATTCATAAGCTTTGCCATTCTCATCATAACCCATAACGGTTTTGGGCACTACTGTATAAGCACAACGTGTTCCAGTAAAGCCTGCTGTCTTTGAGAAACTGCGAAATTCAATTGCCACTTCTTTCGCGCCTTCAATCTCATAAATGCTGTGAGGAATACCAGGTTCCTGAATATAAGCTTCATAAGCGGCATCAAAGAGAATTAATGCTTGATTAGCGCGTGCATAATCAACCCAGACCTTTAATTCTTCTTTAGTTAGCGTCATTCCGGTTGGATTATTTGGAAAACACAAATAAATCAGATCAACTTTAGTCTTTGGTAGCTCCGGTTTCAATCCATTAGCCGCTGTACAAGGCAGATAAACAATCTTTTGATAACGACCATCACTACCCAATTTACCCGCTCTACCTGCCATTACATTACTATCAACATAAACCGGATAAACTGGATCGGTCACTGCAATAATAGTATCTAAGCTAAAAATCTCTTGAATATTACTGGTATCACACTTTGAACCATCACTAATAAAAATCTCATCGATAGCGAGCTCAATTCCTAGTGGTTGATAACTATGTTTAATAATCTCTTGACTCAAAAATTCATAGCCCTGCTCCGGACCATAACCACGAAAACTTTGCTCCTTGGACATCTCCGCCACTGCCTGCTGCATCCCTGCAACCACTGCTGGTACCAATGGACGAGTTACATCACCGATTCCCAGACGAATAATCTCAGCATTTGGATTTTCCGCTTTGTATTGATTAACCCGTCGTGCAATCTCTGAGAATAAATAATTTCCAGGCAATTCAAGATAGTTTGCGTTAATTAATGCCATAATTAATACACCCTTTCCATATATATTTTACGAAAGATCTATTTCATTTTATCTTCGTAAAAAATCCTTAGTACACTGGATATTTTCACTCGATATAATGAAAGATCTTTACCAGAAAATATATAGTTACGCTTTTTCTAAATTATTTTTCTCGATTTTTTTCAAAAAAACCTGCCATCTTCTGCAATTCAAAAATAACTTTTTCGTTAAAAGCAGACCCCCTGTTCTTCACAAGGGGTCTGCTCTCAAGTAAGCATCTGTTTTAGTTGTGGTGATTGCAGTAACACCTCATCATGGTCAAAATTAGGAGAGATCCCAAGCCAACATTGATTTAACTTGGAAAACTCCAACCAATCCTCCTGTGTTGCTAAGACCGGCTTTAAAACACGCTCAATGTCGTTGAGATTATTATTAGGTCGTAGTTGAATCCGAAGCGTGTGACCCACATTTTCTACCATCGCGATATTCTTAATTAGATTGAGATTCTTAATACATTGCTTTTGTAATTCGCTTCCTAACCATAAATGATTGGAAACACCACGCAAATACTGTTTACACCATTTACGCGAAGCAGAGTAGCCATAAATACCACAGGCATTCTCATAGGCAGTACTATTAGTAGCAGGATCTAGTGGAGGACTGCTCCAGGTACCCATCATTGCTTGAATTCCATTAATGCGCAGCATAATCAGATCAATAATTTTTTTCAAAGAATAATTAACCCGTCGTCGTTCATCGACATTCAAGTTAGCTAAATCAACCCAAAAAAGCATATGTGGTGCTGGACGATCACCCTCACCGATTCCTTGATAATAAACTGGATAATTGTAAATTCCAAAACCACTACTAAAGTTTTCTGTTCCTAAATCTTGCAAAACTGCCTTGTCCTTTTTATTAGGGCGCACAATACATTGAAAATTAGTACAGGTTGGAATCTGTTGACAGAGACGCTGCCATCTTACTCCGCCTTTAATTCTTGATATTTTAAGATATTTAATCTGAGGTTGATGGTTAATTCCACGCATTAACGATGTTTCATAATAACCTTGAAGGTTAGTAGTAATTTCATCATGCCAACTCTCAAAGGCTTCACGTACTACTTTGGAATTAATTCGTTCTAATATCACCATTCCAAAGAGCACTCTGGAATCCTCCATTGTACGCAACTGTTGATAGATATTTTCATTTTCATGATAACGCAAAGGTTTACGCAATGGCGGTGTGATTTGCAAATCGGTAATAAACTCCGCCTGTCCATCTTGGCGATTCTGCTCAGGCAGAATTACCACATATAACTTACCATTGCCAGGTGCTAAAACCTGTCCTGCTACAAAAAGATGAATTAAATTATCAAACCAACAATCAATCTGTTCTTTTAAATCCTGTTGACGGAGGAAACGTCCCGGATGAATCATCTCTGGATATTCAAAACCCGGATTAATTTTAAAATTAGGAAAACTGGCAATAATTGTTTTTTCACCAGTAGGCGAAATCTTCTCTTTAAAAACCGCTTCCAAATTACCCCGTACATCTTTTTGACCATATTGTAAACGAATGTGTTCCAGTTTAATAGAATCTTGTTGCAAAGCAGAGCCCCAGATTAAAACTTTCAAACCACTACCGGCTCCACCACTATTATAGACATCGAAATGCAAATTAAGTGGTTCATTTACCGAAAGATCGATATTTGGCATACCACCACAAACTTTTAGCATTGGTGGTCCAGCTATTTTTTCTTCATAAAAAGTACGTTGTTTTAAACAGCGAAAACGCAAACAGGTAAAGCCACTTAATTCATTCTCAAGTACCTCTTTGAGACTTAGAAAAATTTGCTTGGAATTCCATCCCAAAAGCCGCGCAGTATCAATCAACATATCTTCAGCAGTTGAATATTGTTCGTTCCAAATACGGCGCAGCTCAGCTTCGGTCACACCAGGTGCTAAAATTTCGCGCCAGAGTTTGGGATGACCAGAGGTGCCACGTTGATTGGAGGGGAGTTTTTCATAAAAATAGTGCGGATCACTGCAAAAATTATCTGCAATCAAACCATTTCTAAATAACCTTAAATTTAAAACCTCACTATCATGAATTAAAACTCCTACTGCCGAACTAAGATTAGCCAAAGACAAAGTTCCTGCTAAAGCATCTAATTTATTCAGATCCTGTTCTTCGATTGCTTCATCTAATATGGTGAGCCATGGTTCAGAGCCTACTGGTCCAATTAAAATCGTACGGTCAACAGTTTCACCATTTCCAGCTTCGACATATGGCCCTGCTAACACCCTTTGTCGAAGTGTCTCAATTACTTTATTTTGAATCTCATCTTGATGGCTATTACCAGTATAAACCTGAATATTGGTAAAAAAAGCCCCCATCAACTCTCGCCCTCCTACAATCTCTACAAAACCAGATCACCTTATTAAAATAAACATACTAAAAAATCAAAAAAATATTTAAAATAATGAAAAGAAAAAATTAATATTTATTTTCGTCCTCATCTCAAGGTTTATCAATAAGATATTCTATTTATGGATTAAATTACCTTTAAAATTCACAAATATTTAGCTGATTTTTTCTCAAAAACCAAAAATCCTTAAGCATTTAATGTTTTTAAAATTTTAATCAAGAAATTGTTAACATATAAAAAAAATACACGATAAAAAACCCGGATATTCCGGGTTACATGATTTGCTTTGCATAATTGGCATTCATATGAGGTTACTGAACCTCTTTAAATTAACGATATCACATTTTATTAAAAATGTCAATTATTCACCACTATACTTTAAAAGAACTTTATTAGAAAGTATATATCCTTTCCAAAAGATCTAATTCATTTTATCATCGCAAAAAATCCTTAGTACTAGCTATACTTTCCAAAAGATCTAATTCATTTTATCTTCACAAAAAATCCTTAGTGCTTTGGATATTTTTACTCGATAAAATAAAAGGTCTTTATTAAAAACTATATTGATATTTTTACTCGATATAATAAAAGACCTTTATTAGAAAGTATATAAATTACATCCCTAAGGCATAGTAATTAATTAAACAACCAGCAAGAATAATCGCACGATCTTCTGCAGCAAGATTTGCCAAACAAAGTTCAGTCGAACGTTGTTTACCATCCAAACCAAAAATCACCACAGCAACCACTTCCGCTCCACTTTCGATTGCCGTACGAATTCCAGGCAGATAGATCAGCTCACCAATTTTCAAGTTCAACTCACATTTCTCCGACAAGGTTAAAGGCAGCATTCCCCAGTTAATCAAGTTGCTGCGGTAACGTTTGGTAGCATACTCGCCTGCCAGATTAGCCCAGCCTCCCAATACTTTTTGACAGGAAGCAGCTTGCTCCCGCGCCGAGCCATCACCAGGTTTGCGTGCAAAAATAATACTTCCCAAACCGGTATTTTTAATTAATTGCGAGATTTTTTCTTGATTATTCTGCTCTAGGGAGCTTAAAAGTACAAAAAGTTCTTTTAATTGGGTTGAAATTGACTCGAAATTAATTTCTGCTGCTAGAAATTTTTCTCTTTCTTGTTCCAGACTTTGAATACTCTTAGCGCGCGCCACATAGCCCGGATCTTTACGCGATAAAGTGAATTCTGCCAACCTCATCGGATTAGAACGAAATGAAGAAGTCTCACCAGAAGGAATCAGCTCGTCCGTAGTGGTGACTGAATCATTAATCACCGAGGCTACTTGTAAGAGTAAATTTTCCGGCAGTGATTTCATCTCTGGCCAATCGGCGATATTAGGCCCAAATTTCAATTCTCGCTCCGGCTTGGCCGCTCCATAACCTTGATAAACCCGATTCTGATATACTGTAACATCAAAATGATATGCTTCCTGAGTTACTGGATAATCAACTTCAGTTGCTGCAGTTAGTCGGCCCCCATTTAAAGCAGTTGCAGCAATGGAACGTGCATCCATCAGCGCTACCGATGCCAATTGATTATTAGTCGGCTTTGAGCCTTCACGATTCGGGAAATTACGGGTGGTATGTCTGATACTCAAGCCATTATGAGCTGGTACGTCGCCAGCACCAAAACATGGTCCACAAAAAGCAGATCGTATAGTTACCCCAGTTGTCATCAATTTAGTTGCCGCTTGGTTCTTCATTAATTCCAAAAAGATTGGCTGACTTGCCGGATAAACACTGAGCCAGAAATCACCTTGTCCAGTTGAACTACCCTCCAACATCTGACTCATTGTCACTATATTTTCATAAGTTCCACCCGCACAACCAGCGACTACCCCTTGATCCACCTGCAATCTTCCATTAATTAATTTTTGCGTCAGATTAAATGATAAACCGGGCTGGTCGAGCTGTTTCATAGCTTCTACTTCAACCTCACGCAAGATCTCTGTACCATGGGTATTTAATTCACGAATTGACCAAACATTACTAGGATGAAATGGCAGTGCAATCATTGGCTCAATCTGACTTAGATCAATCTGGATCAAGCTATCATAATAAGCACATTCACCTGGATGTAAAGATCGATATGCTTCCGGACGTCCGTGCAACTGATAATACTCCGCCACTTGCTCGTCTGTGCTCCAGATAGATGATAAGCAAGTAGTCTCCGTAGTCATCACATCAATTCCATTACGATAATCCACCGAAAGATTGGCAATCCCTGGTCCAACAAATTCAAGTATTTTGTTCTTCACCAATCCAGATTTAAAGACACTTTTAATCAATGCCAGAGCCACATCTTGTGGTCCAACACCATGTTTTGGCTTACCTTCGAGATAAATTGCCACTATTTCAGGATAATTTAGATCATAAGTGCGTTTAAGCAGCTGTTTGACTAACTCTGGACCACCTTCACCAATTCCCATAGTTCCTAAAGCACCATAACGCGTATGACTGTCCGAGCCTAAAATCATACGTCCACAACCAGTCATCATCTCTCGCATATACTGATGAATTACTGCCTGATGAGCAGGGACAAAGATTCCTCCATATTTGTGTGCTGCAGAGAGACCAAAAACATGGTCGTCTTCATTGATTGTGCCACCAACGGCACAAAGACTGTTATGACAATTTGTCAAAACGTATGGCACCGGAAATTCTGTTAACCCGCTAGCACGGGCAGTCTGAACAATTCCTACATAAGTAATGTCATGCGAAGCAAGCGCATCAAATTTCAATCTCAGTTGTTGAGAATCTTTAGTTTGATTATGCGCTGTTAAAATTTGTGCTGCAATTGTATTATTATTGGCTTTTTCCAAATCAAGCTCATTTTCTAATGGGACTTCTCCCGATTGCTGCAGATACATATTAATCTCAGCTTGATTACCAAATTCAGCTGCATCTAATATGATCCGTTCCTTGATCAAATAAATACCTGTTTGTTTAAACTTAATCAATCATCATCCCTCTTCCACTTTACCGTTCTTAGACCAGTTCATCCTCATTAAAACATGCTTCTGAACAAGTGTCAAGCGGAATCAAAAAATATACAGAATACATCTATACCTCTTCTAAAAGATATATATATTTTTTCCGAAAGATCTATTTCATTTTATCATCGCAAAAA
>JBFYZC010000170.1:0-7540 GCA_041309705.1 Bacillota bacterium
CCTAGGCTCTCGTGTGAGAATCTCAGCCGGAAGTCCACGACTTTCTGGTCCAAACATAATGGCATCTTCGGTAGAGAATTTTACTTCAGAGTAAGACTGGGTCGTTTTAGTAGTAGCATAAAAGATTTTTTGGTGAGGATTTTCATTTAAATAACTTTCAAAATTTAAATGACGTTTAATCGAAACAATCTCCCAATAATCAAGTCCAGCTCGTTTGAGCTTTTGGTCATCCCAGAAGAAGCCCAAGGGTTCAATTAAATGTAGCTCTACTTGGGCAGCCGCGCATAAACGGGCAATATTGCCGGTATTTTGCGGAATTTCGGGTTGATAAAGGATAATTTGCATCTTTTCCTCCATAAGCGCGATATCTTTAACGGTAAGAACCTTAGAGATGTATCGGGCTTCTTTGTTTTTTTGATTGTTTTATGATATAATAATTAAAGGTTTAAAGATATATATTTCAGTAAAATATTTGTTTCTGGAAATAAATATATTATAACATAGATTTCAAGGAATGTGAGTAGGATGGATTATCAAAATGCCTTACAATTTATTAAAGAGTGTAGTAAGTTTGGGATTAAATTAGGTCTGGAACGAATGAACGAGATCTTATGTCGCTTGGGAAATCCTCAAGCTTTATTTCGCGTAGTGCATGTTGCCGGAACCAATGGCAAAGGTTCTACCGTTGCGATGCTGGAGCGGGTATTACGTGAAGCGGGCTATCGTACTGGACGTTATATTTCACCACATTTAAGCTCCTATCGGGAGCGTTTTTGCGTTAATGGTGAAATGATTGCTCCTGAGGAATTGGCTGCCGTAGTCAGCCTGTTAGAACCAATTTTGATAGAGGTAACGACAGCGGGATTTGGTGCACCAACTGAGTTTGAAGTTGGAACCGCCCTGGCCTTGCTTTTTTTTGCGCGGGCGCAGGTTGAGGTGGCAGTGATTGAAGTTGGTATGGGTGGGCGTTTTGATGCTACGAATGTACTGCTGCCGGAGTTGAGCATTATTACTCATATTGCTCTGGATCATCAACAGTATTTGGGTGAGACCTTAGCAGAGATTGCCTTTGAGAAAGCAGGAATCATTAAGCCTCAAAAACCAGTGATCATTGGCGAACAGGATTTTATAGTGCAACAGCTTTTGATTAAAACGGCACTTGAGCGCGAAGCACCACTGCGTTTAGCCAATGAAATCAAAGTTCAGCAATTGGAATTGACCGAGACTGGCACCTTGGTGTCTTTCCTTGATCCTGATTATGGTGAGTTAAACTTCTCATTAAAACTAATTGGGGAACATCAAGTCAGTAATGCACGAAATGTGATTATGGCAGTCAAGACGTTGGTGTGTTTGGGATTTGTAATTACCAGAGAGCAATTAGTTACAGGCTTAAATGAAGCTGTTTGGTCAGGACGCTTCGAACGAATTACCCAGATTGCACCCTTGAAATTTTATCTGGATGGGGCGCATAATCCTGATGGAATTGAAGCTTTAGTCAAAAATATACAAATAATCTATCCAGAACAGTCAATTGACCTGCTGATTGGAGTTTTAAATAATCGTCCCGTGGTAGAGATGGCTGAAATCTTAGCTCCTCTGGTACGTAAGGTGATTGTAACCAATGTACCAGACCCGCAAACTACTCCGGCAGCAGAATTAGCAGCAATCTTTGCCAATTTGGGTGTAATCGCGCAAGCAATTCCCGATCCAGAGCTTGCTTTGGAGGAATTTTTACAATCTACGGCAGCAGTGGGAGTAGCTACGGGTTCACTTTATTTAACGGGGTTACTTCGAGCAAAACTTTGTAAGACTGGAGACTAAGATGTCAAAACGGATTACCATTATTGGTGGGGCTTTTGGGAGTGGCAAAACTGAATTTGCATTAGGATATGCTCTAAAAGTAGTGGCGGATCACCCTGAGCAAAAGGTGGGTTTGATTGATCTTGATATTGTCAATCCCTATTTTCGCTCACGTGATCTGAGAGAGAAACTGAAGCAAGCAGGATTAGAGGTAATCTCAAGCGCAACTGGAATGGAGCACGCTGATCTACCAGCACTCTCACCACGCATTTATACTTTTTTGCAGCAAGTTGAGACACAAGTGATCTTTGATGTCGGAGGCGATCCAGCTGGCGCGAGAGCTTTAGGGCGTTTTGAAAAATATTTTCTTTCAACTGAGTATGATTTTTGGCTGGTAATTAATCCGTTTCGCGCAGATACCTTTAATTTGGAGAAAGCAATGGCGATGATTGCCGCATTACAAACAGCAAGTAAGCTTCAGGCGACTGGAATTATTGCGAATATTAATCTTGGTTTGGAGACTACTTTAGCGGATTATCAAGCAGGTGAAGAAGTAATTACAAGAATATCTTTGGCAAGTAAGCTACCGATTATCTATCATGCTCTAACAGATGCTTTTTATCAAAAACATTTTGATTATTTGATTAATTATCCAGTCTTTCCAATACGACTACAGATGCAAACACCATGGAATATTGAATAGAGATCAAGTTTTGGAGGTGGAAAAATGGCAGCAGTAAAGTTTAATGCCGAACGTTGTAAAGGATGCGAACTCTGTGTGAGTGTCTGTCCGAAGCAGATTGTGAAAATGTCTGAGAAATTCAATTCCAAAGGGCACCGTTTTGCTACGGTAACTGAGCAAGAAAAATGTTTAGGCTGTGCTTTTTGCGCGCGAATCTGTCCAGATGTAGTGATTGAAATATATAAGTGACTAGGGGGTTTTTGAATGGCAGAACGATTGATGATGAAAGGGAATGAAGCGATTGCTGAAGGTGCAATTCAGGCGGGGTGTCGTTTTTTCTTTGGTTATCCGATTACGCCGCAAAATGAAATTCCTGAATATATGTCGCGCCGAATGCCAGAGGTAGGGGGCACTTTTATTCAAGCAGAGAGCGAGATTAGTGCAATCAATATGGTCTATGGTGCAGCAGGAGCAGGCGCACGAGCGATGACTTCTTCATCTAGCCCTGGAATTAGCTTGAAACTGGAAGGAATCTCTTATCTGGCAGGAGCTGAGCTGCCAGCAGTAATTGTAAATGTCTGTCGTGGTGGACCTGGCTTAGGAGGTTTGACTCCTTCGCAATCAGACTATTTTCAAGCTACCAAAGGTGGTGGGCATGGTGATTATCGAATGATCGTATTGGCGCCGGCTTCGGTACAGGAGATTTTGGATTTAATGTATGAAGCTTTTGTTTTAGCAGATAAGTATCGTAATCCAGTAATGGTTCTAGCAGACGGACTCTTGGGACAGATGATGGAGCCAGTCACTTTGAAGGAGTTTCAAGATCTCAAAATTCCAGCCAAACCTTGGGCAACCACTGGCGTAGGAGAAAACGAAAGAATAAGAGTAATTAATAGTCTGAGTTTGCAGGGCGAGGGACTGGAATTAATTAACCAAAGATTACAACAAAAATATCAAACGATGGATCAACAAGAGGTGCGCTATGAGGAAGATGGTACTGCTGAGGCTGATTTAATCGTAGTAGCTTATGGGACGTCAGCACGCGTTGCCAAATCAGCGCTGGATAAAGCCCGTCTGCAAGGAAGGAAGATTGGGCTCTTGCGACCGATTACCCTGTGGCCATTTCCAACGGCGCGGTTACGTGAGTTAGCCGAGCAAGGCAAGAAATTTTTAGTGATAGAGATGAGTGCCGGACAGATGATCGAAGATGTACGTTTAGCAGTCGAGGTGACTGGGGTGAGGGCAAACTTGTTTGCCAAATTAAACGGGGCGATTCCTTCAGTAAACGAGGTATATCAAGCAATTATGACTACAGCTGACAAGGGGGAGATCTAAGATGGAACGAGTTTTTGGTAAACCAGCGGGTTTGCAGGAGCAAGAGTTTCATTACTGCCCCGGCTGTACACATGGAATTATTCATCGCTTGGTAGCGGAGAGTATCGATGAGTTAGAGGTAAGAAAGCGAACCGTAGGAATTGCTCCGGTAGGTTGTTCGGTGACTGCTTATAATTATTTTAATTGTGATGTCCAACAAGCAGCACATGGACGGGCTCCAGCAGTGGCGACGGGAATTAAAAGAGTCTTACCAGAGAATATTGTCTTCACTTATCAAGGTGATGGTGATTTGGCATCGATTGGGATTGCTGAGATTATTCATGCGGCAAATCGTGGTGAAAAAATTACGGTAATTTTTGTGAATAATGCGGTTTATGGGATGACCGGTGGTCAGATGGCGCCAACTACTCTACTGGGGCAGAAAACCACTACCTCTCCTTTTGGGCGTGATGCGGAGAGCATGGGTTATCCAATTAAAGTGGTTGAGCTACTTAACACACTAACAGCACCAGTTTTTCTGGCACGGGTCAGTGTTCATGATCCGAAACAGATTGTCAAGGCGAAAGCGGCAATCAAAAAGGCTTTTAGTGCGCAGGTGGTTGAGAAAGGCTTTGCGTTGGTAGAGGTCTTGTCTACCTGTCCTACTAATTGGGGAATGGCGCCAGTCGAGGCAATGAAATGGGTGGAGAATCAGATGATCCCTCAATTTCCACTGGGAATTCTACGGGATTTTGAGGAGGTGGCGCGATGAGTTTGGAAGCAATTTTGGCGGGTTTTGGTGGTCAAGGGGTGATGTTAATGGGGCAGATTCTTGCTTATGCAGGGATGTGTGAAGATAAACATGTGACCTGGTTTCCTGCTTATGGACCAGAGATGCGTGGTGGAACGGCGAATTGCTCGGTAGTGATCTCCAAGATCCCAGTTGGTTCACCAGTAATCTCCGAGCCAGATCTACTGGTGGCAATGAATCGCCCCTCATTAGAGAAATTTGAAAAAACAGTTAAACCAGGTGGAATTCTCTGCTATAATTCTTCATTAATTGAGATTAAACCAGAGCGTAATGATTTAAAGGTCTTTGCAATTCCTGCTAATCAAATCGCCACAGAACTAGGCAATAGCCGCGTCGGAAATATGGTGGTGATGGGTGCGATCTTAGAATTAACCCAAGTGGTTAAGTTGGAAACGGTCTTAAAAACTTTACAAAAGGCGTTTGCCGGGAAGAAGCAGAATTTAATTCCGGTGAATCAAGCGGCATTGGAAGCGGGAATGAAACTGGTTCAAGGAAAATAATGCAAGCTTGAAACAGAAAGATAAGAATAAAATAACACTTGTGCATAAATTTTTCTTGAGTTGAAGAGGATTTTTTGCGGCAAGTGTTTTTTATATATATGTTGAGTTAAAAAGGAGAAAAATTTGTTTATGCTACATTAGAAAATTTAAACTTTTCTACTTCGTGATTAAGATTGATGGCGGTCGTCCTCAAATGGGTAGATGAATTAGTTACCTCTTCAATTTGGATTAGTTGTTGCTGAGTAGAAGTAGCAATTTCTTCGATACCAGCAGAATTGGTCTCAATATAGTCCAAAATCTGATTAATATTGTTTAAAGTGGATTCGTTAGTTTCCTTCATATTTTGTGATAAAGAACCGAATTTTTCAATTTTAGAGACAAAGAAACCAATAAAGTCAAATAATTTTTGGAAGGTGAGATCGGAATCGTTAATTAATTTTTTGCCAAGTTCAACATGTGTTTGCTCATCTTCGATTAGTTTGTGCGTCTTTTCGGTACTCTCAAGAATTTTTTTGATATGGCGATTGACTTTAAGAGCAGTTTGACGGGAGCTTTCTGATAATTTAATCATTTCTTCTGCGATGATCGCGAATCCCATTCCAGAAATTCCAGTTCGCGCAGCTTCGATAGAGGCATTTAGTGATAATAAAGTAGTTTGCGAATGGATATTCTCAATTAAACTCATCATGTCACTAATTTGTTTGTTTAGTTGATTTAATTCCTCAAAACTTTGTGAGATTTGGCTTGAACTATTGGTAATATTTTCTAAAGTTTGCAACACATTATTGCTAACATTTTGACCATTACTGATATATTCTGGGATTTGAGAAGAGTATATAAAGAGATTTTCAGCTTCTTTGGAGATATTTATGTTGAAATGGATATTTTCACGAATTTTATCAGTGATTTGGTTGACGACTTGATTTTGCTGCAGATTACTTAGATTTATATTATTAATAGAAAGAACCACTTCTTTGGTGGATTTTCCAGTTTCATCTGCGATAAAGAGAATATTATTACTGGCAGAATTTAAGTTTTTGCTTTCTTCATTAATTCTATTAACTAATTCTTTCAGATTATCAATCGCTTGATTAAAGGCATAGCTCATTTTGCAAATCTCATTTTTGCCATATAGGTTAATTTTTTTAGTAAGGTCTCCACTAGAAAGAGCTATCGCAACTTGAGAAATTTTTTGTAATGAATTACCGAGTGATTTAACAATCAGAAAACCAAAACTGACCGAGAGAAGAATTCCAATGAGTATGATAATGAAGATTTGTGTTTTAGTTTCTTGAAAGATTTTTTTATTATTCTTTAATTCCTCTAATCCCTTCAAACGCCAGGCAGATTCGAAAGAGTTATATTCATCTAAGATTAATTGAGAACGTAGATCAATTTTGTTAAGTGCCTGAATAGTATAAGGATTAGAGCTGTTTTTAACATACATTATTAACCGTTCGACCTGGTCTTTAGTACTAGCGAGAGAAGTTTCGTTTGGGAAAAGTTCAATTAAAACTTCAAGTTGTTTTTTAAGGGTGGTAAGCAGTTCATTCATCTTTTGAGAATTAGGATTTCCGGATGTTCCATAGGCATACTGAAGAGCAATTTTTTGTAAAGTAACTTTAAAAAGAGTAGCTTCCATTGTTCCATTGGTAGTCTTTTCATAAATATTAATTGAAGATGTATTGGTTTTATTTAAAGATTGTAAACTAAAAAAACCTTGTATCAACATAAACAATGTAAGTAAGATGATGATGAATGAGATCTGCATTGAGATGGAGAGATTATTTAGATATAAAAAATTATTTTGAATGCTTTTGTGGTGATTGGTTGCTTTTTTCATGATAAGCTAGTCCTCCATGGATTAAAATAAATAGTGATTCATTCGAATGATTTCTTAGAAATCATTCGAATGAATTGTAAGAATGATGATTATAGATTTTTTGGTCTGCTAATCTTGAAATCTGTTGGATTGTGTTTGGCAGTGCCTAGATCATAAAGCGTCCAACAAAACTTTGCCTCGAGATTTTGAGCGAATTTTTTTGCCTTGCTACCATAATAACCATAGGGAACAGCGACTTGTTGAGCGAGTGCATTTAAAACTATTTGTGATTTCATAGCGGCTTTAAAAGCTTGATTTAATTCGTCAACAACAGGCTTGGGAGTATTAGCTGGAACTGCCATTCCTGACCACATTGAAAGAGGAAAGACTTTTTTTAATGCAGGGAGATCGTTTGTGATAGATGGAATAAGTCCTAATTCAGAAGATTTGTGTGGTGTGGTTTCTGAGACACATAAGGCTCGCAGCTGATTCTTTTGTATATAGGGTAATGCTTCACCAAGTGAGACGTGAACTACATCAGCATCGCCAGAGAGACCTGCAATCAGTGATGGTTTACTACCATCCATGTTTAACATTTTGACATTAATCCC
>JBFYZC010000171.1:0-3205 GCA_041309705.1 Bacillota bacterium
ATTTTAAAAAACTACTTTTGCCAGCCCCGTTGGGTCCAATAATTCCAGTGAGACTTTGGGGATTAATTGAAAGATCGAGCTGTTCTAAGACAACTCGATCTTGATATTTTAAGGTTAAATTTTTCGTCTGATAGATCTGTTCTGCATTCATTAAAAGTCCTCCAAAACTGCTCAAAAATTTAGAAATTCTTTAGTTTACTCTGGCGTAACAGCAAGATAAAAAATGGTGCTCCCAAAAAGGCGGTCACAATTCCGACTGGTAATTCTAATGGGGAAAGAACAGTCCGGGCTAGAGTATCGGCTAAAAGTAAAAAAATCCCGCCGTTAAGCGTGGCAACTGGCAGTAAATATTTATGACTGGGTCCAAAGATTAGACGGGTGATATGTGGCACTATCAAACCCACAAAAGGAATTAAACCACTAACACTAACCGCTGCTGCCACCAGCAATGCCGCAGCAAAGATTAAAAGTTTTTGCAGACGTTTTAGATTTACCCCCAGTTGGAATGCCTTTTCTGTACCGAGGAGAATTAAATCAAGTTCTTTGATACAAAGAAAAGCAATGATTAATCCTAAACTAAGATAGGGCAGGATCAACCAGATTTGACTCCAGCGTGAAGCATTGAAACCACCCATCATCCAGAGCATAATCTGGGCAATCTCTTGACGGAAAAAGATCATCAAGAGTGAATTGAGTGAATTGAGCAAAGAAGTAATCGCAATTCCTGCCAAAAGGAGCATGGGGATTGCCACGCGACCTCTAACAGAGGCTAACCGGTAAACTAACCAGGTTGTCCCTAGCGCGCCTAGAAAGGCGCAGCAAGGGATGAGGTTGGCTACAAATAGTTTTGAGTTTGCAAAGATCGTAAACGCCAACGCAGCCCCAAATCCAGCCCCAGAAGAAGCTCCAGTAACATAGGTGTCAGCTAAGGGATTGCGAAAAAAACTTTGAAAAATTGTTCCGGCACAAGCAAGCGCCATGCCAACGCAGATAGCAAGAATGATACGGGGCATTCGTAGTTGCCAGATGATTTGAGTTGCTAAGGGGTCAACTCGATCTACGAATAAGCCTATAATTGGTAATGGTTTCCCAAGCGCTTTTAGAATAGTAACTGGAGGTAATGAAGCTGATCCTACAACTAAGGAGAAGATTATTGCCAAACCAAGTGAGCAGAGTAGAGTAATTATGATTAGAATCTTTGTGTGAGCTTTTATTTGCATTTTTTAAAGATCGCAGCCATCTCAGGGAGCATTTCAATCAGACGTGGTCCAGGACGATAGTAGGTGTCCATCTCAATCTGAAAGACTTGATGTTTCTGAATGGCAGCAACTTTGCTCCAAGCAGGATCCTGATAGAGTTTTGTTGGATCAACGCTGGTAATGATCACATCAGGATTACGAGCTAGGACAGTTTCTAAACTTAGCTCACCCCAAGGTTTGCCAAGATCACGCGCAATATTAGTACCGCCTGCGAGAGTGATCGCTTCGTCAAGAAATGAGCCCGGGCCGGCAGTCCAGGCAGAAGTACCATCTAATTGCAGATAGACTTGGAGTTTGGCTTTTTTAATCTGACTACCCTGTTGTTTCGTCTGACTGATAGTTTTTTGTAATTTTCCAATTAATTTTTGAGCAGCGCTCTCGCGATTATTAAGTTTACCAATGATTTTAATGGATTCAATAATCTCTGTAAAAGACTGTGGATCAAGGACGCAAACTGTAATCCCAAGTTCGATCAAACGATTTACACCAGCCTGATCATTGAGTTTGTTGGCAAGAATTAATTCGGGACGGAGAGCAAGAATTTTTTCGATGTTTAAAGGATTCAAGTCTCCAATTTTTTCGAGTTTTTGCGCTGCTGGTGGATAGTTACACCAGTTGGTAACTCCGACCAATTTTTTTTCTAGACCTAAAGCAAAAAGAATCTCAGTATTACTGGGTGCGGTAGAAATAATTCGATTGGGTTGATGAGCAAGGGTCACTTTCTGTTTCAGTTGATCTTGTAAAGTTAAAGGATATTTGGTGATCGCCTGTAGTGATGCTCCGATAACCAGTAAGAGCAAAGTTAAAATGAGATAAGTTTTAAGTTGACGCATGTTTTTCCTCCCAAATTGTGTAAAAAACCCAACCTATGGATAGGTTGGGTCTCTCTATATCAATCAAAATCACAGCTGATTTGATATACAGTCCATCCCTTTCCGCGAAGGTATGAATCACTGACAAATTGGCAGGTCTCCTGACTTGCGAAGTGATTAAAAAATCCTTCGCTTACAGTGGCGGGACCGCTCGGGACTTGCACCCGATTCCCTTTTCATCCGTTTGATACGGACACCAATTTGCTATTTTAAATATTTTTCGAGATAGGTAAAGAAATTCCTGCTAAGAATTTCTGAAAAAGAGTTTGAATAAATATTTTTTAGGAATATTTTTCTGTTTTGGTAGTATCCTTTAGAGAGAAACAAATAGGGGGTGCGTCGTAATGGATTTGAAAAATAAAAGTATGAAGAGTCTGACGAACTTTCTTTCCAAAACAGCAGGATTAGTATTTTTTTCATTTCTAGCAATTTCTTTAGGGGTAGTCTTTGGGTTGTTATTTGAAGGCTGGGTCAAAGATCAGCCAGGAACACCGGTTTCGAATAATAATAATCTCGAAACGATCAATCTCCCTATTGAAGATGCCAGTTTGCCAAATGAAACTAAAGTAGGGCAGCCAGGAGAGACGCGTCAGATGAGCAAACCAGCTGGAACGGTTCGTTATAAAGTGCGTGTTGGACCTTATAACACTCGTGTCTCGGCACTGGATGCCTCGCAGAAATTAGAGAGTATGGGTTATCCGGTCTATGTAGGGGCAAATCCACCTTATGCAGTACAGGTAGGAGCATTTAGTACACAAGTTAATGCAGATAAATTAAAAACAGAGTTAACTACGAAGGGATATAAGGTATTTGTAGATAAAAATTAGATTTTTGTAGTTAAGATTAAATGAATTGTTGAAAAAAACTGCTCTGGATTAGCTCCAAAGCAGTTTTTTTTACTAACTATTTCTGATCATGCTTCACATAGAATCTGTTACCATTAGAACCAGTCCATTGCATCTTGACAATACTAGGTATGGCGGATTTTTCCTTATTTTCTGGATATGAGTAATAACCAGCATTTGGGTTATTAAAGAAGGTTGACCAGACTTGCCCACTAGCATCGACAAAGAA
>JBFYZC010000172.1:0-4637 GCA_041309705.1 Bacillota bacterium
AAACGATCCGGAATAACAATTTTAGGCGGGACATTTTCGCCACGTTGTAATTTTTCAATTACATCAAAGACAATTGGTCCAAAACGTGGATTACATTCTACGGTAGCTCCTAATTCTCCGGCAATAATTGCTTTTAAAGCATCCTGTTCTCCGTCGATCGAAACGAGGATTAAATCTTTCCCAGGATTTAGTTCCGCTGCTTTTAAGGCTTGAATAGCACCAATTGCCATTTCGTCATTATGGGCATAGACTGCGTTGATCATCTGGCTTTTTGATTGAATAATATTTTCCATTACTTTCTGAGCTTTAATTCTTGAAAAATCAGCTGATTGTGTGGCGAGGATACGCATTTCTTTGTATTTATTAATAACTTCATAAAAACCTTTAGTGCGTTCTTTTGCTACTGAAGAACCGATAGTTCCTCTTAGTTCTACAATGTTAGCTTTGCCTTTGCAGATATTAACCAACCAGGTGGCAGCGGTTTTGCCTTGTTGCAGAAAGTCGGAAGAAATAATTGTAACATAATCTATCCCTGGAATGCCAGCAGTGTCGCGATCAATTAAAATAACAGGAATTTTTGCTTTTTTAGCAGCTTCTAATGCTGGAGTTAAACCATTGTATTCACGTGGTGCTAAGATTAGATAGTCAATTTTTTGTGAAATTAAATATTTTACATTACTAATTTGTCGACTAATCTGACCTTTAGCATCGGTATAATAAAGTTGATAACCAAGTTTTTGTGCTTCATTTTTAATGCTAGTGGTCTCTGCAATTCGAAACGGATTGTTATATTCCATTTGTGAAAAACCAATTTTAATGGGGGTTTGACCATAAGTATTTATGGTAATTATAATATATAGTAGCGATAAAAAAATACTGGTTTTTAGACAAATTTTTCTCATATTACCTCCGAACGAGAAAAACTCTCAGATTAACTGGTAATAATTAGATCATTCGTCAAAATTAATAAAATTCCTCTCTGATAAAAAGAAAAAATCGTCTGAAATGAACTTCAGACGATGAAAAATGAAGGGTTTTATTGAATATTATTAAGATTGATTAGTAATCGATAAACAGCGATATTGTTTATATATTTAAAGTTACTTTTTTAAAAATAAAAATATATATATATTTTCCGGAAAATCTAATTCATTTTACCTTCGTGAAAAATCCTTAATACGCTGGATATTTTCACTGGGTAAAATAAAAGATCTTTATCTGAAAATATATAGTTGAATCAAAATTAAAGATTGACACTGGTTGTTTGAGGAGTTTCTGGGTTGTTAATAGTTTTTACTACACCTTCAGCTTTTTTAGCGTTTGAAAGGAAACGTTGTAATAAGATAAAGATTAGTAATAACATACCGATAAAGATTCTTGTCCAGTGTGAACTGAGTGTTCCTTGGAAAGTAATGATTGTTTGAATCATCCCTTGAATCAGTACACCAACTAAAGTGCCAGCGACGTAGCCTACTCCACCAGTTAACAAGGTCCCACCGATTACTACCGAGGAGATTGCATCTAATTCAAAGCCGACTCCAGCTAAACCGTAGCCTGCTGAAGTATACATTGTATAAACAATTCCGGCTAAGGCGGCAAAGAAACCATTCATGGTGTAAATCATTATTTTAGTTTGAGCAATTGGTACTCCTAGTAAAACGGCAGAGTGAGCATTGCCACCTAAAGCATAAATATTGCGACCAAATTTGGTAAAGTGGGCAATATAAATACCAACTGCAAAGACAATCAGAAAGATGATTGCAATGGCAGGGAAGGTTACATCATCACCCAGCGGAATTCCAAAACTGACAAACTTTTCAAAGAAAGGATGCGTGATGGGGATTGATTCTAAGCTGATGATCTGACTCATCCCTCGTGCAAAGAACATTCCTGCTAGAGTTACGATAAAAGGTGGAGCGTTAAAATATTGAATGATTGAGCCCATGATTAAACCAAGTGTTGACCCGAGTAGTAGTGCTAAAGGAATTACTACCAGGGGATGATAATGCATCTTTTCTACTAAAAAGGCAGTAAAAACTCCAGTGAAAGCAATTATTGAACCAACCGAGAGATCGATTCCGCCAGAGAGGATCACAAAAGTCATACCTATGGCACTAATGCCTAAAAAAGCATTGTCAGTAAAGAAATTTACAAAGACTGAGAGCGAAGCGAATCCCGGGAAGTAGATACCAGCAATAATGTATAAGACTAATGCCAGTAGTGTTGTTGCAATGACCGGGATATATTTTTGATCAATAGTTTGAGTAAGATTTAACTTTTTCATCAGGCTGTTGTCCTCCTGAGCTTAGCTTGAATCTGCTTACGAAATGTTTCGGATTGCGTCAAGCAGACAATTACGACTACAATTGCCTGTACAATTAGGGTTGCTTGTACAGGGACTCCACGAGTAAGAATGGTTGTTTTGAGAGTTTGCATAATTAAAGCACCAATCATTGAGCCCACTAAGGAATATTTACCACCATCAAGTGAGGTTCCCCCGATAACTACTGCCAGAATTGCGTCCATCTCCAGATTTAAACCGCAATTGTTAGGGTCAGCGGCTTTGATGTTTGAAGCGGCAATTATTCCTGCGATACTCGCACAGAATCCAGAGAAGGAATAAACGAAGATTTTTATGGCATTGGCATTGATTCCGGCAAAACGACTTGAGGTAGGATTGTTACCTACTGACTCGATAAAGAGCCCTAGGGCAGTTTTTCTAGAGAATAATTGTGTAATCAATAAAATAGCTATAACGATTGTAATTGGAAAAGGAAGTCCCAAGAAAAAACCATTAGCGATAAATGATAATGATTGGTTTTGGAAAGTAATAATCTGTCCATCAGTAATTAACTGTGCAATTCCGCGTCCTGCGACTAAGAGGATCAAGGTAGTAATAATGGGTTGAATTCCTACACAAGAGATCAGTATGCCATTCCAGACGCCAATAGCAATACAGGTAAGAATAGTAATCATCATTGCTAGTGGTAATGGGAGATTGTTTTGGGTTAATAAAACTGCAATTAGCGAGCCGGCAATTGCCATGATTGAACCAACTGAAATGTCGATTCCAGAGGTAGCAATAACCATAGTCATACTAATGGCTAGGAGCATTACTGGCGCAGCTCGATTGAGAATGTCGATTAAACTACCAAAGAGATGACCATCTTTAATCTCCAAGTTGAAAAAATTGGGAGTAAAAATAAGATTAAAGAGCAGAATAACGGCTAAAATTAGTAGCGGCCAGATCAGATTGGCAGCCGTATTATTTTTAATTTTTTTATCCATCTGTTTAGATTCCCTCCGCTATGGTTTGCATGATCTGCTGTTCGGAGATCTGCTGGTCAGAGAGTTCGGCAACTTTAACACGATCACGCCACACGACTACTCGTTGGCAACAGCGTACTACCTCGCTCAGTTCAGAAGAGATGAAGAGAATGGACATTCCTTCTTTGCTTAAAGCAAGGATTAATTTTTGAATCTCAGCTTTAGCACCAACATCAATTCCGCGGGTTGGTTCGTCAAGAATTAAGAAACGTGGCTTTGAGGCAAGCCAACGAGCAATAATGGCTTTTTGCTGATTACCACCACTAAGATTTTTAATTTTTTGTTCGGCATGCGGCGTGGCGATATTTAATGCTTTAATATAATAGTCGGCGAGCTCTTCTTGTTTTTTACGAGAAATAGGTCGAAACCAACCTTGTTTAGCCTGCAGTGCTAAGATGATATTTTCTCTAACAGTTAGGTCGTCGATAATTGCCGAAGTTTTGCGATCTTCAGGGCAGAATCCAAACCCTTTAGCAATTGCTTTACGTGGTGAAGTTAGATTAGTTGACTGTTCGTCAACTAGAATCTGACCTTGATCTTTTTTATCAACCCCAAATAATAAACGGGCAGTTTCGGTACGACCAGAGCCTAAAAGTCCAGCAAAACCAAGAACTTCGCCTTCTTTGATTTCTAAATCAAAAGGTTTAATTGTACCTTTTTTAGCAAGTCCCAGAGCCTGCATTAAAGTACGACGTGGTTTCTTCATTTCTTCGTTGGAAAGATTATTGTGCGTAGTTGTCTCATCAAACGTTGATAACTCTTTACCCATCATTTTGGCAACTAGTTCCATGCGTGGTAACTTAGCAGTTTCATATTCGCCAACTAATTGACCATTACGGAGAATGGTGATTGAATCGGTGATTTCATAGATCTGATCTAAAAAGTGAGAGACAAAGATAATTCCCATACCTTGATTTTTTAGTTTACGAATTACCTTAAACAGACGAATTACTTCATTGTTGTCCAAACTAGAAGTTGGTTCGTCGAGAATTAAAACTTTGGAATCAAAATCAAGTGCTCGAGCAATGGCTACCATTTGTTGGACGGCAATGGAGAAAGAGCCTAATTGTTGACTGACATCAAGTTCGAGATCAAGGCGAGCTAATGCGGCATTCGCACCATCTTTGATCTGCTTCCAGTTGATCCGACCAGCTTTGTGAGGGTGACGACCAATGTAAATATTCTCTGCCACCGAAAGTGTGGGGACTAAGTTAACTTCTTGATAAACGGTACTGATACCAAGTTTTTGAGCTTCATTGGGTGAATGAGGATGGATTAATTTTCCTTCAAATTCTACTGTACCCGCATCA
>JBFYZC010000173.1:0-12713 GCA_041309705.1 Bacillota bacterium
ACCACAACCGTTAATGTATTGATCTGGGGTTCCTGTACTGAACCGGCGATTTTTGCTAAATACTGCGAATCATCAAATAATGCCGCTTTACTTAAAAAAGTTCGGTTTATCGCGCATTGGACCAATTCGTCACTACATCAAGGAACCGAAAAAGAACCTTGGAACGTGGCTAATTGCAAGGAAGATCGAGCAGCTTGTGAATATCTGAAGTCATTAGCTGTAGCAAAAAAATGTGAATACTACGAATGTGGTGCAATCGGTCAACATGGAATTGTAAGTGGAGCTCCTTCTGGTAAAACATATTATGATCAGTATAAAGTAAGTAAATTAGGGAAAATTTTTGCTGAAGGAAAATATGAGAATGATAAAGTTGATCATTCTGATTCGGCAACATACTGGGTATTATTAGGCAATTGGGGTGTTAGCCTTAGTGATATTAGTTCAAATGGTTCAAATCCAAAATCAACTGAACAAGCCAATGAAACAAAATTTAAAAATAAGTCAAAAGCAATTCATGATGAATTATTACGTCGTGCTAAAGCGGCTGCAAATCTTTACACGCCAGCACCATCAGCAGTTCCAACATTGAAACCATCAGTAGCTCCAGTTGTGACTCCATCAGTAGTACCGAATTCAAATTCGATTAAACTTGAAACTGAAAATGCAAATTATAAAAGAGGAGTTAGTGTAGAAAATTGTAATGAAGGTGGACAAAATATTACTTCGATTGATAGTAATGACTGTATTGGCTTCAATAATATTAACTTAACTGGTATTAGCCAGATAAAAGCAAGAGTAGCTGCGGCAAATCGTGATGGAAAAATAGAAATTCGATTAAATAGTACTAATGGTGAACTAGTAGGAACACTTGAAGTTAGAAAAACTGGCGGCTGGCAAAACTGGCAGACGGTATCTACTAATATCAAGAGTCTTAGTGGAAAAAATAATCTTTATTTTGTATTTAAATGTTCTTTTGATGAAGATTTTCTTAAAGTTAATTATATAGAATTGGTAAGTACGAGTGTTGTGGTTGCTACAGCCACACCCAAGCAATCAGCAGCGCCAGTAGTAGTGCCATCACCGTCAAAGGCACCAGTAATTCCATCACCGTCAAAGGCAACAATCGTTTTTGACACCAATCAAACAATTAATCAATATAAAATTTCTTCTAATATTAATAATATTTTTATTAAAAAAGGAGTAACAGTTAAAGGAAGTTTCAAAATTGAGAACAGATCAAATGCATTAACAATTGAAGGAGAAGGGGAAACTTCAGTTCTGGAAGGTATTAAAAACACCAGAAATTATGGAATCGAAGCGGATAGTAATTTTACACTTAATCTCAAAAACTTTAAAAGTCTTAATCCTTCCTATTATCATATGCGACTGATAAAAACTAAAATAGTCGCAGATTATGTTTGGTTAGTTGATGACTCAGGAGATACCCAAAAAAACGCAGATGGGTTTAGCGGTGGGGATGGCTCTACTTATAATCATTGTTATGTTAATACCTGGGATGATTCATTTAAAATCTATTACGGAAGCTATACCATTAAAAATACTACGATTATTCACAATAAAAACGGTGCGCCATTTCAAATGGGTTGGGGTGATGGTATAAATGATCAATGTAACCTTACCCTGGATAATGTAACAGTTATTTCTAATGATAAGAATGGTTATAATCAAGGTGTATTTTCATGGGCGGGTGGAACAAAAGCTCAAACACGTAATATCAAATTAGAAGGTTTAGGTCTAATTTTAAAAACAAATTCTGGAATGAAGACTGCACCATTATATATGTTTGGCAGTAATCCTAATAGTACTAAAAATAAAACGCTCAATATTAGTGGTGTAAATGCGATTGCCAGTACTAGTTCCAATACAGTGAATAGAAATAATAGCACCAATAATAAAGTTAATTTAAAATAACAAAAAACATTTTTTATATATTTTTGTAAACTTTAAGTTAATAAAAAACGCTCACTACTAGCAGTGGGCGTTTTTTATTTAAAAATCTGTCAAAATCCAGTAAGCAGCAACAGGAAATAGCTAATTAATCTGGAATCAATACATTACAAAACTATATTTGGAACAACTAGAACTATAATATAATAAGGAGTGAAGCTGATGAAGCTACAGTTATCAATGAAGAAGATTAGTTTTTGGGGTATATTTATATGTTTAGTTACAGTTATAATCAGTTCAATAGGTTATAGCGCTTCAAAAACAACAACAACTACTACTAAAAGTAATAGTAATGGTTTAGTAGCTGGTATGAAAAATTTAGAAACTTTACCATTTGATCCACAAGTTAGTGAGTACGCTATTGTTGCTGAACAACCAGTGGTTTTTTCACTGGTAAAGGGGAGAATTTCAGTTTTTCTAAAGAAAGATGATACCTGGCGTGAAGCATCGAATTTTGGTCCAACCGATAATAATTTTACTACTTTTCGAGTAGTTGATATTAATAATGATAATCTACCTGAAGTGATCGCCGGAACAGCTAATCCTGGTTTTATTTATACTTATGTTTATAAGGATAACGATTGGGTATTGCAAGATTCGCAAAAATATATCTGGTCAACTGTTTCGAATATTATGGTTGGTCATTTTGATAATATGACCACCAATCATTTGTTAGTGCAAAATGACGCTGGAAATTTATTTCTCTTTAAAAAAGGGAATGAATCGATTGATCTGATCTGGAAAAGTCCTAATACGTTTAAATTAGTTAAAGATTCATTGGTAGTTGACCTTGATAATGATAAAAAAGAAGAGATTGTGGTTGTTTATAAAACAGGTGGAATCAGTGTTTTGAAAATGGAGCACAATTCGATTAGTTCGGTTTGGGATAACTTTCTGTGGGGCAAAACTCTCGGTCTAACTGCCGGTGATTGGGATAATGACAAGAAAATTGAATTAATCTTTACTTCTTCACAAAAGATTATCTATTTTCTGGGTTTGGGGCAGGAAGGATATGATTTTGAAGCACAGCAAGTAAATCCATTCATTGCAGAACAGATTGTTTATAAAAATGGACAACTTTTACTATCAGATACCGCGGGAAATTTTCATTTCATGGAACTCAATTCCCAAACTAAAAAATGGCAAGATAAATTAACTTATCGTACTGGACGTGTTAGCAAGATTATTTTAACCCCAAAACCCGAAGATTCAATCATAATATGGGGTTTGACGAAGAATAATTTACAGCTTGATCTCTATGATGCCAGTTTAATTAAGTATCTTGAGAAGAGTTTTTTAAATAAAACGGAATTTGTCTTAAATCCTGGTGCCATCTATCATAAAGATCAATTATATCTCTCCCCAAAAGCTTTAATGGCATTTGAAAAATTAAAAATCAACTATAGCAGTGATAAATTAGCATATCATGTTGTTTGTAATAATATTAAATTAGATGTGGCGAAAAAGGGACTGAAAATTACTCTAGATGGGAGTGCGATTACTGACAAAAAAATGACTCCGTTAATAACGAAAAATGAATTTTATCTGCCTTTGGAAGCATATCAAAGTTTGTTGAAAATGGAATTAATCTTCGATTCAACGATGCGGGCGATCTATATCAAATGAACTATGTAAAATAGTCATAAATTATGTATAACTTCCATAAGCATTTACTACAAGCCTTTTTGAGGTCTGTAGCAATGCTTATGGAGGGATAATCAATGAGCGTAGAACGAGTTGAGGGACTTTTACCATTAAAAGCGATCTGTTTTGGGAGTATGATTAATATTGGAATATTGATTATTTGTGGAACTATTTTAACATTCCTAACTGAGTTTGGCTGGGCAGGTGCTGCCAATTGGCCTGAGCAAACAATGTTTTTATTAATTATTTTTGCAGGAGTAATTTTAGGATCGATTATTGCCGGATGGAAAAGTAAGCAGCATGGTTGGATTGTTGGATTGGGAGTAGGAGTGATTACAACAATTTTTCTTTTCTTTTTGGCAATCTTCAGTCAAATCTCAATTAATTATGGAGTATTTTTGGTGAAAATTTTAATCTGTAGTTTTCTTGGATCTTTTGGTGGAATTATTGGGGTTAATCTTAGTACTAAATAGGTTTATATAAATCCTCTGATCCATATATTTTCCGATAAAGATCAGAGTGAAATTGTTCCAGCGTACTATATATTTTCCGATAAAGATCTTTCATTTTGCCGAGTGAAAATATCTATATAGTTTCTAATAAAGATCTCTTATTTTATCAAGTGAAAAGATCCAAAGCACTAAGGATTTTTCACGATGATAAAATAAATTAGATCTTTTGGAAATTATTAAAAGCGTACTAAAAATTTTTTGCGAAGGTAAATGAATAGCTCTTCCAAAAAATATCCAAATTACAAAGAACAGAGCTCAATCATCCCACCCCAAGCTGCCAGTTTGAGATCTTTAATCAGCAATGCTCCTTGTATCTTTGGAATCTTTTTAATGTAAGCTAATGCTTTGTCAAAATCATCCGCCGTCTGAATTAAATTACCTGCCCCAGTTGCAACCGCATCTGCTAGTGCTGTATCGAGCGAAATGATCACCACCGCATCCGCCTTGCCAAAACTTATCGATGGACCAACTGTTCCGGCTGAGGTACAGATACCAATTCCTTGTGGAGATGGAGGAATTTTTAAGCCAATCTTCCCTGAAAACGGTGAATCTCCTGCCATGATTGCCACCACACGTTCTCTAGTCGAACGTAAATAAATATCGCCACCATTCTCGATTAAGACTTCACCAGCAAGCTGCTCGCCGATACTCGCTGCAATTGCTCCCGCTACGGTTGCCATCGGACCTACTCCCGCTTGAGTGGAAGCCTCAATCATCCACTGTACCAATTCACCTGCCTCTGGATCTACTGGATATGGTGTTAAAGTAGTTTTGAAAATTGGTGCTTGTTCAATATAATCCTTCAATTGAATTCGTAATCGTTTCAATTTTTTTTCAATCTCAGTTGAATAATCCAACTCCGACAAAACCCACAAATCACTCTCGCCCACTAAAACTCGATAGGATTTCAGATCTGAACTAGTCAGAAAGCGGTAATTTCGTTCCACATCAGTCTGCTTCTGATACTTCGCATCAAGATTCATCAAAAACTCACCTTGATAATCCGCATTGGGCAGGCATTGACACACATCTCACAAACAATACATTTCTCTTTATCAAAATCGAGCTTCCACTCGGGCGCCTTGATTGTTAAAGCTTCCGAAGGACAGACTGCAGTACAAGAACCACAACTAATACAGGCGGTTTCTTCTAAAACTATTTCTTGACTCAAAGGCTCGACATGAACTCCTTGTTGCTTCAGATAATTAATTCCTGTCAAAATAGATTCTTCAGTACCATTCGCCAGTTCAACAACTAATTTCCCTTCCTCGCCCGGAGTAATCTTTGCTTTTAAAATATTAATCTCCAAATCATAATCTTTTACTAAACGATAGGTTAATGGCTGGTCAGTTAAGTGATCTGGAAAAGTCAAGACTACTTTACGCTTCGGCATTGATTAACACTCCTTCTCTCGAATCTCTAGACTTTGTGGTTTGCTCTCAATCGGCAATGATGCTACTGGCTCGGTGATCGTAAATTCTCCCTTAGCGATCCATTCTTTCAGAATTGCGGCAATCTGTCGCGCTTTAGCGAGCGAAGATAAGGGAGCGGTAGGAATCTTTTTCCCATTAATCTCAATGGAACCCGAACGCAACTCAGCATAACTAACTTGACCATAATTAGGTTTCGCACGTTTGGGTACACTATAATCCACAATGGTTGTTTTCAAGTCATAATTAGTTACCGCTGTATAACGCAACATCTCTTCATCTAAAATTGGAATCGGAACTCCAATTCCCACATACATGCTTACCCCATAACGTTCGAAAACTGCTGCCCGTAAAAACTCCTGCTTCATCTGCTTGAGATCACCAATCAAAGCTAAAGTTCCTGCGGTTGAAGTTGGTACACCATTTTCAGCACGATTCTGAGAAGGATGGTGCTGTGTTCCCTGCCAAGCAACGTAACCAACTCCACCACCCAAAAAGATTTTAGTTCCAATTCCGATCGTACGATAATAAGGATCGTTTAACAACGGACTCAATTCACCAGCATTTGAATAAGTAGCATTTCCCAAATGCGGTAGTAATGTTCCCATATAGGTATAGATTGTATGCTCGGAAGAGTTTACTGCTACCGGATAATTCTGATATCCATTTCTCGGATTGAAAAGATATGCCTGATTAATATCTGCAAGACCAATCCAAGTATCAATCTCACGTCGCGGATAACAATCAGTTCCATAAGAAGTCGCTTTCAAATGAACTTTTCCGCCAGCTACCAGCTCTTCAATTACATGTGCTCCACCATACTTTAAACCCTGAGTTTCAGAAGGTTCAGTTGCACCCAAATAGGCATCCACTGCTGCAATTCCAGCATATGCCATTACTTCATTCAACCAGACTTTTCCCATGCGAATCGGAGGATCTGAGTGACCAAAATTTAAAAAAGCACCACTAGAACACATTGGTCCAAAAGTAGCAGTGGTTACTACATCAACTTGAGCCGCAGTTTTTTCATAACCTTGCTCTTTTACCAGATCGATAATCTCTTCCGCTGTGACCACTACTGCCTTTCCCTGCTTGATCTTCTCATTAATCTCAGCATATGTTTTCATCAAAACACCTCATTATAAAAGGATAATTTAAACCACAAACAAAAAAACCGCATCAAGAGGCGGTTTGGTAAGCCTCTCATCTATCAGGAGTACACCTGCTGGAATTGGCACCATATCATTAATGACGGTTGCCGAGGTATCATCGGGCCAGTCCCTCCACCTCTCAAGATGAGATTTTTATTTGATTTTTTAGTATTAAAAAATTGTAGATATTCATTTTTTAGAATAACATGTAGCAGATTCTCTGTCAAGTAAACGTTTGATGTCATCTTTAGCATCATTTTTTTATTGAAATACGATCAGCAAACTGTTTATTCTTATTTTTTGCTTCTGCTAGCTTCATCTGGGTATATTCAAATAAAGTAATCCGATCTTTAGCATGTTCGGGCATATTTCCGATCCCCAGAGCAATTCTTACCTGATCCTTAGCAATCATTCTTTCAAATCGATAAATAATAATTTCACCATACTTCAGAGCACTAATTCGATCTACATTCCACAAAATCAAGGCTAATTTATCTTTGCTGCAACGTGCCGCAATTCCTTGTTTACCAACCACTTCTCGTAGTATTAAACCAATCTTTCGTAAAAACTGATTACCTGCTTGTAAATTGAAATTTTGATAATATTTTTCTAACTCCTCAAAATCAAGCAAGATCAAGGATAACGGTACCTCGCGCAATTGTGCCCAATAGATTAATTCTTCAAACTGTTCTTCATAGTAAGTTTGATTATAAAGACCAGTTACCTCATCGATCTCTCCTTTACATTCTTTTTTATTTGATTTATTCTTAACAAACTCTTCCAGTCGCCAACTCATCCGTTTAGCAATCCTTAGCAACCTCTCTTCTTCATCTACCATAAAATCTTTTAATTTTGAGTTAATTAGCATCAAAATTCCAATTACTTCTCCCTCAAAAACAAACGGAAAAGCAGAAAAACTCTCTACTGGCATTACTTCAAAAATTGTAGTTAACTCAGGATGTTTTACTATATTAACCGCTAATAATGGACGTTTAAAGACTAAAATCGGTGCTAACACCAGACTTTTTTGGGTTAAAATATGCTGTTGATAATGTTGCAGCCAAGCTTCTTCCCAACCAATCGAGGCATAAATCTTTAATTGCCCATGATTATCAAAGAGCATCACCGCCGCCATCAAACCCAGCTTGCCTTTATGTACTGCATTCAGTGTTTCAGTAAAAATCTCATCCAAAGTCAGTTGCTTGTCTGTTTCAGGTTCAGGTTCAGGCTCGGGCTCGATTGCTGTTGCTGTTAACTCAGTAACTTGCTCATATTCTCTTTCATATTCGTCCTTCGTATAAATATTTTTAATTAAAAAAACACTACTAAAACTCATCAAAAACAAAGATGAACTCTTTAAAAACCAAAGATTAAAATTTTCTTGTCCGGTTATTACACAGACACTTCCTAAAATTATGCTACCAATAATCGACCAAAAAATAACTCCCAAATATTGATAGCGCAACGCTGTCGCAAAAATAATAATAAAACTTAACGAGAAGAAACGACTACTAATTCCACCCGTTCGCACCAGCACACATCCCCAAATTAAAAAGTCAATCATTAGTAAACAGGATGACCAGAGCCAGCTGAATAAAGGAGCTTTAAATTTAATCAAGAAAGAGCCTAGAATTAAACTTAAATAACCCCCGATAATGGTATAATCTAACCAAGTTAAAGTTTTATTTAAAATAACAAAGAGCAAAAAACCATTCATCAAAGTCAAAATCAGCCGAAGTTTAATTAAAGCGGTTTGAAAATTTTTGCCACATCGTTTCTCAAACTCAATCTGCCTCTTCATCAAACCCCTCCTGATAATCTATTAATAAAATTATACTTATTCTGCACAAATAAAATAAACCCTCTTAATTGAGAGTTTATTTTGATAAAAAATAATTATTAGAATTTTTAAACCTATGTGATATTAATTAAATTAATTTTATTGCATTGAAGCTGCTACCTTTTTCAACTCAGTTAGTGACAACTCTCCCATTAATGTTAGCACAATTTCACCTCGAATACGTTGGCAAAGATTAATTTTTTTACCTGAAGTTACAGTAATCTTCTTCCATTGTGATGCATTTGGTTGTTTTTGGTTAGAATAAACTGCTCTTTCAAATATTTCAAACTTTTCTCCATGATTATTAGTATAAGTAAGCTGTACCACTGTGGCTACCGAAAGTTCTTGAATTTTTGCCTCCAAAAAATAATATCCCGCTGGTAGATATTGAGGTTGCTGAATTTCGAAGCCGATTCCTTTTTGAATTCTTGGAATACTTAGTTTTTGCCAAAATTTTATTTCATTTTGATACCAGCTGACTTTATCAGGGATTAACTCTTTAATATTAATTAAAGTATTTTTTTCTTCCAAATGAGTCGCGGTAATTGACCTTACCAACAAGGAATTATGATAAATTTTTATAGCTAGTGGCAGATAAGTTTTTTTGTCCACCCAAAGTTTAAAAGTTCTAACGCGTCGTTTGCCACTAAAGACGAGAGTTTCTCTACCTAAAAGTACTGTTTGACCTTCACTTTTAGTAATCCATTTTAGCCATTGATCCCAAATTTTAAAATTATATTTTATCAAATTTCCTTTTGCTTTTACTTTCAAAGCACTATTTTGATCTGGAAGATAATAAATAATCTGTTTTTGATCATTAAAAATTAATTCACCACGTCGCCAATAAGGAATGATCACTTGGTAAAGCTGGTTTTTACCATCACTTGAAAATTGATAATTAACTTCCTGTCGCCGTCCAAAACGAAAAGTAGTATCAATATACTCGCCACTGTAATTTGAATTTCTCAGAGCTTGACCCACATTCTTTTCCAGAGTATAAAATTGATTATTAGCAAAAATATCCATGGTACCAAAAATAAATATTAGATTTATCAAAAAAAAGTAACGCCAAAATTTTATCATTTTCATCCTCCTTTCTTTGTATTTTCTAATTAATTTTCCAAATAAACAGTAATATATTGGTCTAATAGTTCACCCTCGGCTGACCAAGATTGTTGTTGCTGTCGATGCCAGATTATTCCACTCGTAATCATCAACAAACACACCCCTGCCGTTACCCAGGTTAATCTAACCAGTCGTGCTTTTTGAGGTTTAATTAGCTCAACTTGGGGCAGTTTAACTTTAGGCAGTTCTTGATTAAATCTAGTTACAACTGCTTCTAATTCTGATAATCTATTAACACAAGCTTCACACTTAGCAAGATGCTTCGTCATAAAGTATTGCTGAATTCGCTTTAATTCACCATCAAAGAAGCTTTGTAGTTTTAAATCATCTGGACAACGCATACCGACCATTCCTTTCAATATCTCTCTACTTTTAAATGTTTTTTTAGTTCTTGTCGCGCATAAAAAAGTCTTGATTTTACTGTTCCTATACCAATTCCGACAATCTTTGAAATCTCCTGATACTTAAAATCATAGAGATCATGTAATATAAGCACTTCCCGATGCTCAGGTGAGAGTTTACTCAATGCATTATGTACTGATTGATGTAATTCAGCCGTTTCCACCTCAGCATCCGGCAATGGACGCTGATCTGGAACCTCAATGCTTAATCCTTCCTCATCATTATTACAAGAATACATCACAGGTTGATTTTTTTGACGTCGTTTCTGATCAATACAGACATTGGTTAAAATTCGAAACATCCAGGTTTCCAGTGAAGATAAACCTTTAAAATTGGGCAATCCCTTAAAAATTTTTAATAGTGCTTCCTGAAGTGCATCTTCTGCTTCAAATTCATTGCCTAAATAATGACAGGCATATATATAAAGAGGTTTTCTGAATTTGGCGAGCAATTCCTCAACTGCCGCAGGCTCGCCTTGACGAGCTAATTTTATTAAATTATTGCTTAATTTCTCAGCCATTTTAATAACTACCTGCCTACTTACTTTATATAGACGATCTTTACAGAAATTTGTTCAAATAATATTTCTCCATTCATTTCCAATTTCCTGCGAAAAATAGTTTTCTATAAATAAAAACCGAGGATTAGCTCGGTTTATCACAAAATATGTTTGCACTTCAATCATATAACAAAATTACAGCTAACATCCTTAAAGAATCATTGCCGATATTTTTGACTGAGTGTCCAGCACCGTTGCCTGTCAAAAGCACCTCGCCAGCTTTAACTTCACGCATGAGGCCATTATCATCAATCATTCCTGTTCCGGATAAGAAATAAAAGACTTCCTCTTCTTGTTCGTGACGATGAAACCCAATTGAAGCACCTACTGGTAAAGTAATCTCGGCAAATAATCTTACTTTCCCTTTTAATTCACCTGCTTGAAAAATATGTTTGATCTCAATCGTTCCCTGACCTCCGCGCATCTGTTCCTTCAATTCTACTACCATTTGCTCTGGTGTTTTTAACACAACATCGCCTCCATTTATATACTTTCTTTTATATATTTTCCGAAAAATCTAGACTAAAAGCCGTCTTCTACAAGACAGCTTTTTATAAATCATATAAATGAGCTATTTTCTCCTCTGCCAGCTTAAAAAAACGTCTTGACTCATCCCACAATTTTAAATTCATAATCTCTGAGCTAGAAAAAAAACCAACCTGACGTCCTTCGGGATTTAATCGCAATGTTTCTAAATATTCCATCAAAAACAAGGTTGTTTCAATCACTACCAAGCCAGTTTCTTTTTGCCAATGATACTGATAGCTCCCCAAATTACTACGAATTACTGCTTTCACTCCTGCTTCTTCAACTACTTCACGCAAAGCAGTTTGTTCCAAAGTTTCGGATACTTCAACATGACCTGCAGGAAAAATCCAACGACTTCGATTTGAATTGCTAGTTACAAAGAGATATTTTACTTGATCTTGTTGATATTGATAGACAATCCCTCCAGCTCGTTGCTCAAGCGGTAAATTTGACATCACACCAACTCCAAAAATTCAATAACATTATTGTAGAGACAAGAACGAGCTGTCTCTACAATAATAATTTCCCTAAAACATAATTTTTTGACGTCGCGCCCAGATATTAATCAAAATAGCAATTGACGCCATGTTTGCAATCATTGAACTCCCACCACTACTAATAAAAGGTAATGGAATTCCGGTAATCGGCATAATTCCAATGTTCATTCCCACATTTTCTAAAATATGAAACAGAAACATCGCCACAATACCTGTTGCCGTCAATCAACCAACTTTATCCTTCGCCTGATAGGCAATTCGCACTCCGCGCCAGATTAAAGTGAAAAAAAGAAACAACACTCCAAAACCACCAATAAAACCTAATTCTTCACAGAGAATTGCAAAGATAAAATCAGTATGATGCTCTGGCAGATATCCCAAACGACCTTGAGTTCCATTCGCAACGCCTTTACCAAAAAATTGACCTGAACCAACTGCAATAATTGCTTGACGCAAATTCCAGCTACTTCCTTGTGGATCATTTTCCGGATTAAGAAAACTAGTTAAGCGTGCAATCTGATACTCTTTTACTGGTAATGGAGTTCCGAAAAAATTATGCGATAGAAACATTAGAGTGATTAATAAAATTACTGTGCCAATAATCGCCGTAATCTTCCAGCCAGGTGCCCCCGCCATATACATCATAATTAACATAAAGAATATAAAAACCAAGGTTGTACCAAAATCTGGTTGCATCAGAATTAGAATCATTGGTAGTCCAATATAACAAAACGGTAAAATAAAATCCAAAAATGAGTTTAAGCTGTTACGCTCGGCTAAAAATCTTGCAAAAACAACAATCGTAATCACCTTGGCAAATTCCGAAGGCTGCATACCAAACAACCAGCTTTTCGAGCCATTTCGTTCGTCACCTAGTACTAATACTAAAATTAACATCACAATATTTAAAATATATAATACTCGTGACATTCGATTCGAAATACGATAATCACCAAAGAGAATCAGCATAAAAACCAGAGTCCCAATTCCTACTGCGATTGCTTGTTTTTTTACAAATGCAAAAGGATCTCCACCAGTAAGTCGGTCATTAGTATAA
>JBFYZC010000174.1:0-6142 GCA_041309705.1 Bacillota bacterium
CCAATTTACCGAACCTAGTCAAGTTGAGAAGATAAAAAAAGATTCAATCAAGTACGGTGATGTATATGGATATGAAGAATCAGGAAGAGATTTTCAAAGTGATGCAGAAGACTTGGCTGAAGGTGGTGCTAAAGATTTATTTGATAATATTAAAATTTTCTTAGACAAACAAAATGTTATCATCCAAAGCTTTTCAGAACATTTTAGTGATCAAGGTTATAAAATAAGTGTTAATGGAGTTGAACATGTAATTTACAATGAAACAGAGATTCAAAGCGAAGAACTTTGGGATATAAGTTCAGTACGAATTTTAAAGATTGTCAATAATCTTTTGAAGGATGCCAACTCAAAAGAAAAAGCATATATACTTTATGGTGGGAATGATTTGAGAGTAATTTTTTTAACCGAAGCAATGTATCAAGCAATTATTAAGTTTAAAAAATTATCGGATGAAGAAAAACCACAAAAAGTTGAATAGTTAATAACCTTACCAATACAATTGGAAAAATGTTCACTAAACAATTAAAGAAGCTCAGAGCAGAATTTATATAGAGGAGATAACCATGAAAAAATTTGATGAGAATTATATTTTATTGCAGGATATGTATGGCGATGAATATTTTCCTGAATTTTTGGTTGATAAAATCAAAGAGCTTATTCTGAAAGTAGTTACATATCTCGAAACCGGCGAAGATGATCCTTCTAAAATTCAACAAAAATTAGACGAGCTGACCCTTGGCATTAATGATTTGCAAGAAGAATTTGATGAAAATGATAGTGAAATTGAAACAATGGCTAGAGATAGTATAGCGGTTTCTGTTAAATATGTGCTTCAATGGTTTGATATAACTATTGATATTGAAGATGCCCTTCGCGAGCGTGATTGGTAGGAACAATTGAGTGACTTCCTCAAAGAGTTAATTATCACTGGACAATACGTAAAAAACCAACATACAACCAAGGTGCTTTTGAAGACAATATGAGTTTAGCAGTGCAGTTAATCTACAAGGATAACTGCACTATTTTGATTGTTAATTTAGGAGTGAGTCGACCTGACAACTGGCTTGAACCATGTAATGCCTCGCTTGAAAATCCACATTTTGGTATTTATTTTGTGAACTTATATCTAAAAAAAAATTAATTTATACCGATAAGGAGTAGTAGAGAGGAGGTGATAACATAAAAGTTTTATTCGATGAATTTACATATATAAACTGCGCATTCGCGTAAGGAAAAGACAAAAAAGAATTTATGCTAAACTTTTTTAACAAAAAGAGATTTAATTCCAAAACATAAGGAGTGTCAACAATGAAAAAATTATTAATTTTTATTCTTTTTTGTATAACAGCAACTTTGGCTTTTGCAGAAGAAAAACCGATAACTTTTGCAATTGGAGAATGGAATCCATATACGGGTGAAAAAATTAAAAATTATGGTTTAGCAGCCGAAATTGTGAGTGCAGCATGTGATTCAGTTGGGATAAAATATAAATATACATTCTATCCTTGGAAAAGAGCAGAGAATAATGTACAAGATGGTGTTGATTTTGCAACTTTTCCGTTTAAAAGAACCTCTGAAAGAACTAAAAAATTTAATTTTTCTGATACACTTTTCAATTCTAGTTATGGGATTTTAATTTTAAAAGATCACAAAAAGACCGCAGGCTTTAAATTTACCGAGCCCAAAGATTTGGCTGGATTTAAGGTTGGAATAGTAGCAGGAACAGACCCAATAAAGCTACCAGTAGAAAAGGCTGGAGGAGTTATTGAAGAAGTTCAGGATTCGGAACAGAATATTAAGAAACTGGAATTTGAAAGAATAGATTTCTATATTGATGATGCTGCAGTTATATATCAGACTTTGAATAGTGTTTATAATGAAACACAGGCTAAAAAGTTTACTATGCTAGATAAAAGATTTGGAGATGAGAATGAATTTCAGTTAATGGTATCTAAAACATATCCAAAAAGTAATGAAATATTGTCAAAATTTAACGAGGGGTTGAAAAAAATAAAAGAAAACGGAGAACATTCAAGAATACTGAAAAAATATGGGCTGAAAAAATAAGTGAAGTTTTGCTTTCGCAGTTATTGGTAGAATTAATTTAAATTAATAAGCGAAGGTTATTAATGACTCCTGTTCATCAGAAAGATAGGCCAATACTGGAGAGCAACCCAAGCACCAGATGAAATGAGACTGTGAAGAAAAGTCTGTACAACTAAGCTTCCTATGATAAAATAAAAATCATAGGAAGCTTTAATTATGAGAAAAAGACGTGGTAGCTACCATTATATCTGAGTTCATCTTTTATCTCAATTATTACCGTGAATGTTTTAATATAATTCTGAATTCTATTGACATATAAGAAATAAAAATGATATAACTTAATTGTAACACTATATATTTTCCGGTAAAGATCTTTCATTATATCGAGTGAAAATATCCAGCGTACTAAGGATTTTTCACGAAGGTAAAATGAAATAGATCTTTCGGAAAATATATAATAAAAGTCCGCCACTCAAAATTCAAAACGATAATAGCAAGGGGGTGAGAAGTCTAACGAGTCAGTTGTGATGGTATATTCTACAATATACAAAGGAGGAGCAGACATGAAAACAGGAAGATTTTTTATTGTAGCGATTATGGGTTTAATGATGCTTTCGCTAACATTATCAAAAGCACAAGCTGCATGTACACATAATTGGGTCTTTCAAAATATCTTCAAGATTGTTGACACTGGTAGTGATTCTACCCATCGCATTGATGGTCAGCAACGCTGTACAAAATGTGGAGCAACTCGGTATGCTTCAACTTATGAAGCACATAATTACTATTATAACTGGTATTGTTATTACAAGTATTCCGCTACCCAACATGAGTTCAAACAGGATTATATTTGCCGTACCTGTAATCATAAAAAAGTTGTAAGCACCCTTCAAAATCATCAATGGGAGAGTATTTACGATACTTATTGCGATCTTTGTGGTCAAACACGTTAATCTATATATTTTCCAAGTAAAGATCTCTTATTTTATCCAGCGAGGAAAGAGGTTAAACTGAGACAAATTTTAATTCAAGATGATAAAAACAAAATGACAGCTCACAAAGGCTGTCATTTCAATGTTTTTCTGTAATGCGCCCGACAGGAATCGAACCTGTGCACCTGGCTCCGGAGGCCAGTGCTCTATCCCCTGAGCTACGGGCGCGACTGCAGGTATTATTCTATACCAATTCAACGCTTTTGGCAAGAGTTTTCTTAATTATCATCAACTTTTTCTGATGCTACTCCCAACAGGAATCGAACCTGTACTGCCTAATACGTTACCAACCCAAACTAACCTCTTTCTTCGACCCTGCCCCACCAGTGAGCATGATCCACTGTGCAGTTTCTTTATTGGTCAGTGCCTCTGCGAGCTTGATCGCGTAGAGATCAGTTCTCCCTTTATATAGAATACTGGCACTAAAGAAGATCACTTCCCCATCAGCTGACCAACAGGGATGACGATGATCTTCATCTCGCCCAGTGGTCGCGACAGTTAACTGTTGCAGCTTCACTTCATTCGCGTCAAGCTCCACCAGATAAAGATAACGCTGATTATCAAGGGTATTTTTCGCATCCACTAAGAGTCGTTTCCCAGTAGCATCCCAGCACGGACGCTCTACCTTCAGATTATCAGTTGCAAACGTCAATTGCCGTCCTTGATACCCTGGTTCATTTCTACGGCTTAAATCATATAAATACAGACAATCACCTTTCACAAAAGCAAACTGCTTACCATCCGGAGTTAAGGCAGGACTATCCCCCTGCAAAATCTCAAATGGCTCTCCCCCAGTTTTCAGTTGATAGCCAAAGATCTTGCCGGGACTGGTGCGGTAAGATTTAAACAACATTAGTTCACCAACTTGATCAATCGAGGGACTCTCTTCATTTTTAACACTCTCCGCCAGTTTTTGAGTAATCCCATTACTCAAATCATGTTCAATGATATTCTTAACCCCATCATTTGAAACATAAAAGAGTTGCTCCCGCAGTCGCACCGGCTCAGTCTCATCGACTAAAGTATTCGTTAATCTAGTAGTTGTCCGTGTCGCGAGATCCAGTTGATAAAGATCCCAATTCTTCCCATCCAGAGCCGCACTGTACAGTAACTTCCCATTTAGTGGGAGTGGCTTTAGGGATAACTGTTGCTCTTCATTCTTTCCCACATGCTGATAACGAACTTGGCAGCTCTGATACCAGCTACGTTTGACCTCTACTTGATATTCACCTGGTGCTAACATTGGAAAAAGAAAGCGACCCGTTTGATCAGTCGTCACCTGTACTTCGCCAATGATTACTGTTGTTTGTGGCAGCGCCTCACCCGTTAGACTATCCAGCACCTTACCACAAAAATCTCCCGGCTGTGGAGCGGGCAGATGTGTTTGACTTAAGCAACCACCTAACATTAACAGGAGTGTGTTTAAAAAAATTATTTTAGATAAAAAAAATCTTCCCATTTTCATCACCAGGAAGAAATTTCGTCATTATTATGTAAAATCCCTGCTTAATTTCCAAAAATTAACATTTAAATTTCCCGAATTAAAATCTTGGTGGTTATCAAAATTCGCGCTGGATTATACTGACGATACTCCCAAGTAGAAGAGGTTTTTTGCCGCGAATAATTGACAAAGAGATGCCGGTCTTGCTTGGAAATTCCACCAAAATAATCGTAATTAACCTCTTTAACCCCATTAATTGTATAGGCAAAAGTAGGATCAACCGTCACCCAGCCCACTCTCGGCAGATTAATCTCCACCCAGGCATGAGCATAACGCGCCAGATCAGTTGGGTTGCTCCCAATCTGCAGCGGTTCAAAACGAAAGCCACTCACAAATCGTGCCGGAATTCCCACTGCACGACAGAGCGCAATATAGAGCAGACTATAATCCTCACAGATGCCACGTTTGGCAAGCAAGGTCTTTTTAGCACTATGCAGCTTGGTATCCTTCTGTTCCTGATAAATCAAGTTTTGATTCACATAACGAAACAGCTGCTTAGCTTTCTCCAGCGAAGTGCTACTCTTAGCAGTTACTTTTCGTGCCACTTCTTGCAATAGTTTGTCATTAACCTCAATCCCTGTTTCTGACTGCAGATACTCCGGTGCTACCTTGCTCACTCCAGAAATCGAGTTAAGTTGATACTTAATTGCATAGTTCACCAAAGTATAATTAAACTCTAATTTCAAAGTCTGCTTCGTTCTCAAACGTGCCACTTGATAAGTGATAATCTGTTCATGATCAGTCTGATTAAACTTAACTCCAGCTGGCGCCTTGAAAGAGACCAGCCTTTGATATGGAGGTAAATTTTTCGTCATAAAATTTGAGATTTTCAGTTTATAATTGAGCGCCACTCCACCACGATTCTCCACCTGCACTTGATAAGCAATCTGATAGGTACGTGGCTTGCTGAGCTGATAAGGAGTCTCTTCCGCTTTGACTCCTGGTAATCCAAGCACCAGCAAGAGCAGGCTAATTAAAACTATTTTAACCCATTTATTCATCTACACCACCATAACTAAAGATTGGCTCTTTCACTGAAAATTCCTGCTCAAAACCAAAAAGACTTCAATTCACCCATTTATAGATAAACCCACTACTACTTGGTAACTTAAACGAGGGTAAATAACCTGAGGTCTGAATGACAATCGCTTCATTCAGATCATTACTTCCTGCTGGAGGTAGATCATTCACCCGATCAATATCGGCAAGTTTCACCCATTTTCCAGGAGTTCCTAAATCAATCCCCACCTCAACCTCGTATGGTTCAAAATTCAAAAGTACTACCAGTTGATCTTCGGGATGATTAGTGGGATTCACCCGCCAGCCAATTACAATTCTTTCGCAGGTTGGCTCTAACCAGGGAGCCAGAATAAAAGTAAAGCGCCCTTCACCAATTAGATCTGACCCAGACATTCGTAAGCCGGGATAACGTCGACGCAAGTTAATCAAACCTTTGGCCCATTGGAAAAAATAATGTTCCTCCAGATTATCCGGCCAATTAAACTGCACCCGATTGCGCGGGCGCTCAATTCCAAATTCCTGCCCCATATAGATCATCGGTTGCCCCAGTGCCACCATTGTCGCCAACAATCCCAATCGCGCC
>JBFYZC010000175.1:0-4515 GCA_041309705.1 Bacillota bacterium
AGCAGAGATTTTTCTTTTTGAGTAGAAGAAATTTCGAAAAGAGCTTGACAGATCAGGTGGTTTGTGAGAAACTATTTTAAATAGTGAGTATGCATAAGGGAGATTACTCGAGCTGCATAGAGGTTGAAGGCTTTACACGTGGAAGATTAACCGCGGAGTCACTTGGTTGAGTGAACCTGCGGTTTTTTGTATCTTTTTATGAAAAGTTTGGTTTATATCCGAGAAAAGTAAGCTTAGAAACAGGTGAAAGAGTGAAGTGAATGAATTTTACTATTAGAGATGCTCTTGAAGAAGATTTACTTGGAGTAGCGCAAGTGAAAATTGATACTTGGCGGAGTACTTATCGTGGAATAATCAGAGATGAACTACTTGATGGATTAGATCTTCAAGAACAGGCGGAGAAGTTTGGAGATCTTTTATTTGATGAAAAGCAACAGAAATTTTTGATTATAGCTGAGAATGAAGGAAAGATTATTGGTTTTGCTGCCGGAGGCAGAGAAAGATCTGGTGAATATGAAATAACCGGAGAAATCTATGCGATCTATGTTTTAGCTGAAGTTCAAAATCAAGGAATTGGAAAAGCGTTGTTGTATGAGTCATTTATAAGATTAAACAAGATGAATTTGAGATCAATCTTGCTCTGGGTCTTGGAGCAGAATCAATCGCGCAAGTTTTACGAGAAGTATGGTGGAAGAGAGATTGATAAAAAAATTATGGAAATAGCTGGTGACCAACATTTATTGCTGGGTTATGCTTGGAAAGAAGTAGATATTTTCAGATAAAGATCTTTCATTATGTCGAGCGAAAATATCCAGCGTACTAAGGATTTTTTGTGAAGATAAAATGAATTAGATCTTTCGGAAAATATATAGATATTTTGAGATTTTATGAGGCTGAGAAGTAAATGGCGAATATGAAGCAGATTTTGCAGTATATGGTGGATCTAAATGAATTTTTGAGGAGCGAAACTAATGCGGAGAAAAGATAAAGAGATTACCGATCAGAAGCTACTGGAGAAGATTTTAAATGAAGCTGAAGTATTGCACTTAGCCCTAGTGGATCAGGGTGAACCATATATTGTACCAATGAACTTTGGCTATCAGGATAACTGTCTCTACCTGCATTCAGCCCTGGAAGGGCGGAAGATTGAGATTATCAAGCAAAATAACCAAGTGGCGTTTCAGATGGAGCTGGGGGTGGAGTTGTTACTTGGTCAAGAGGCATGTGGTTCTGGGGTGAGATATCTGAGTGTATGCGGGACAGGTAAGGCAGTATTAATCGAGGAGCTTGACGAGAAACGTCGGGGACTGGATACCATCATGACCAAGTATACTGGAAAAACAGGTTTTGAATATTCGAGTAAGGCGTTGGAGCAGACTTTGGTAATTAAAATTGTAATTTGCTCCATCTCTGGTAAAAAATCAGGGTATTAGAGCAGAGAGGAGTGAAATTCATGTCTAGTGCAACAAGAGAAGAACAAGATTCGCTGGGCGTAATCATACTGCCAGCGGATGCTTATTATGGCAGCCATACCAAACGAGCTTGTGATAATTTTCATTTATCCAATGAAAAAGTAAATTTAGCTCTAATCTATGCAATTGTAGCAATCAAAAAAGCTGCGGCAATTACACATAAAACCACTAAAGAACTAGCTGTGCCTAAATGTGAGGCAATTATCAAAGCTTGTGATAGAATTCTTACAGGTCACTTTGATGACCAATTTATCACGCATCCGCTGCAAGGTGGTGCGGGTACCTCTGTGAATATGAATGTGAACGAAGTAATCGCTAATGTGGCAATTGAATTACTGGGTGGTAGCAAAGGTGAATATACGATTATAAATCCATTGCTGGATGTGAATCATTCTCAATCCACGAATGATGTCTTTCTGACTGGGCTTAGAATCGCCTCGATTAGACTACTGCGAGAGGTTAGTGAGGCGTTTGCGGAATTGCAAGAAGTTCTTCAGTTGAAAGAAGCGGAATTTGCTGATATTATTAAATTAGGACGTACTCAACTAATGGATGCGTTACCAATGATGGTGGGACAAAGCTTTGGTGCTTTTGCACGGTGTATTTCCCGCGACCGGTGGCGCTTGTATAAAGTTGAAGAACGACTGCGCGAAACTAATCTAGGCGGTACCGCGATTGGCACAGGGATGAATGCTTCGTATAAGTATATCTACACGGTAACGGAAGTGATTCGCGAACTTACGGGTATTGGACTTGCCCGCAGTGAATATCCGATTGACACCACGCAGAATTTAGATGTCTTTGTGGAAGTCTCGGGATTACTCAAAGCCGCTGCGGTTAATCTGATCAAAATAGCTAATGACTTACGTCTCTTATCATCAGGTCCTAAGGGAGGATTTGCCGAACTTAATCTGCCTCCAGTACAGCCTGGTTCTTCAATTATGCCTGGCAAAGTGAACCCGGTGATGCCTGAAATGATGCTTCAAGTGGCATATACGGTTATTGGGAATGATGCTTGTATTACCAGCGCTGCGCTGAGTGGGCAACTGGAATTAAATGCATTTGCACCACTGGTGGCAGAGAAACTATTAGAGTCATTACAGTTGTTGCAGCAAGGTGTGAGATTATTTACTAAAAAGTGTGTCCAAGAGATTACGGTTAACCAAGACCAGTGTCTGAAACACCTTGAAAACTCAACGGTGCTGGTCACGGCATTACTCCATCATCTTGGTTATGAGCAGGCAGCCCAAATAGCGAATGAATCATTAGCAACGAATACCCCGATTAAAGAGTTAATCTTAGCGAAGCAGATAATGCCTGAAGCTGAATTAAATAAAATACTGAATCCTTATGAAATTACCAAACCTGGAATTCCAGGTGAAAAATCGACTATCTAATTAAAAAGGAACGTGATCAAACATGAGTCTTAACGAAACTCCACGAGGTAATCGGGTTCATATCGCATTATTTGGGCGTACGAATGCTGGTAAATCAAGTCTGATCAACGCACTGACCAATCAGAAGATTGCCCTAGTATCTGAGGTTAAGGGTACTACCACCGACCCGGTATATAAAGCGATGGAACTTTTGCCGATCGGTCCAGTGGTGATTATTGATACAGCGGGGTTAGATGACACTAGTAATCTGGGTGATTTAAGAAGAGAGAAGACTTATGAAGTGCTGCATAAGACGGAGATTGCCTTATTGGTAATTGACGCTACCATGGGGCTGAGTGAATTTGAAAGCGAAATCATTGCGGAGCTTAAAGCTAAAAATATCCCGATTATTCTGGTCTTTAACAAAATAGATTTGTTAACCACTGATAATGCGCAGCAGCTCGAGAACCTGCAGTCGCAACTAAATCTGCCCATAGTAAAAGTATCAACCATTACGCAATCAGGAATCAATGATTTAAAGCACGAGATCATCAAAGCTCTGCCAAACGAAGAAGATAAATTTAGGCTGGTAGGGGATTTAATTCATCCCGGCGACTTGGTAGTGCTGGTAATTCCAATCGATAAGGCAGCCCCCAAGGGACGCTTAATCTTACCGCAACAACAAGTTATTCGTGATGTCTTGGAAAGTGATGCAATCTGTATCGTCACCAAAGAATATGAATTAAAAGAAACATTAGAAAATCTTAAGCAAAAGCCCAAGTTGGTAATCACTGATTCGCAAGTCTTTTTAAAAGTATCGGCGGACACCCCGCCTGATATTTGGTTAACTTCATTCTCGATTTTGTTTGCGCGGTATAAGGGTGATCTAAACACTTTGGTCATGGGTGCCAAAGCCGTTAAAGCATTAAAAGATGGTGATAAAGTACTAATCGCGGAAGGTTGTACGCATCATCGCCAATCAGATGACATTGGGACAGTCAAAATTCCAAGATGGTTAAGAAGTCATACCGGGAAACAGCTTAATTTTGAATTTTCTAGTGGTTATCAATACCCGGAGCAGCTAGAGGACTATGCCTTAATTATTCATTGTGGTGCTTGTATGCTCAATAACAAAGAAGTAAATCACCGGATTCAAATGGCGCTTGATAAAGGAGTACCAATCGTTAATTACGGGGTCTTGATAGCTTATTTACATGGAGTGTTTGAACGAGCTTTGCAACCTTTTCCGCTGGCAAGGTTAGCTTATGAAGAGTAAGAACGATAATACAAAATAGATATTTATCGGAAATATAGATTGAGGGCATTCAAAAATTGATTTTTCATTTGACAAATTTTTGCTTTTAGCGTATAATTAAATAGATTTAGCTGAATCTAACAATTTCAGTAAAGGAGGCAACCAAAAATGCGTGATACTTACTATGATTGCAAAACAATAATTTTAAATCGTTCATGCATTTTCGAGACTAAAACTAGTCTCTGTTGGTTGTATCTGCTTAGATTAGATTTGATTAAAAGATAATCTTTTAACTAGTTATCTAAATTAAAGCTAAAGAGTGGTGGAGCTGTGCATGAGCGCGGACAAACTACTCTTTTTTTATTTACTTTTAAATATTTTTCGAAAGATCTAATTCATTTTATCTTCGCAA
>JBFYZC010000176.1:0-8466 GCA_041309705.1 Bacillota bacterium
CAGCATTTGATTTTCAACAATCCAATGGTTGGCTGAAAATCTATATATTTTCACTTGATATAATGAAAGATCTTTACCGGAAAATATCTAATGATGCTTTGCTTGGAAAAATTCCGAGAATGAAGGATTTTTCCAAGAAATTTAGCAGCATTTGATTTTCAACAATCCAATGGTTGGCTGAAAATTTAATGAATGAAAAAGAAAGGATACTTAAGATGGAGATAGAAACCTACCTGCATGAACTTGGGCAAAGAGCCAAACAGGTTGCCCCAAGTTTAGGAAGACTGGGAATTAATGAAAGAAATCAGGCTTTAGAACGAATGGCAGAGTACCTACTAAAAAACTCAACCGAGATTATCTCTGCCAATCAGCAAGATTTAGCCGCCGGAACTGACAAAGGACTGAGTAAAGCATTACTTGATCGTCTGGCTCTAAATGAATCCCGCATTCAAGGAATTGCCGAAGGTCTCCTGACCTTGATTCAATTAGCTGATCCATTGGGACAGACAGAAAAAATGTCCAAACGTCCTAATGGTCTAGAAATAGGTCAGATAAGTGTCCCTTTAGGCGTAGTTGGCATGATCTATGAAGCTCGTCCGAATGTCACTGTAGATGCCGCCGGACTCTGTTTTAAAACAGGTAATGCCGTAATCTTAAAAGGTGGCTCAGAAGCGATCCATTCCAATCAAGCTCTCGTGAAAATTCTGCGTCAAGCTTTAGCGGACTCGGGTTTACCGGTTGATGCGATTCAATTAGTAACCCGCACTGAACGCGAAGCAACCGTAGCTTTAATGAAACTAAATGAATATCTGGATGTTCTAATTCCTCGCGGTGGTGCAGGTCTGATTCAAACAGTAGTGAAGAATGCTACCGTTCCAGTAATTGAGACTGGGGTTGGTAACTGTCACACCTATATTGACGAAACTGCCGAGCTGGAGATGGCAAAAAAAATTGCTGTGAATGCCAAGGTCAGTCGTCCGGCAGTCTGCAATGCGATGGAAACACTCTTAGTCCATGAGGCAATTGCACCAAAAATACTGCCACTTTTAGCAGCTGATTATCAAGCTGCCGGAGTTGAATTACGTGGTTGTCCTAAAACTTGTCAGCTGATTTCAACTGCACTTCCTGCCAGTGAAGCTGATTGGGCAACTGAGTATCTGGATCTAGTTTTAGCCATCAAAGTTGTCAGTAATCTTGAGCAGGCTTTAGCACATATCGCACAATATGGTACCAAGCATTCCGAGTGTATTGTCACCAATGATTATCAAAACTCACGTCGTTTCTTAGCCGAAGTAGATGCGGCTGCTGTCTATATCAATGCTTCAACGAGATTTACTGATGGATTTGAATTTGGTTTTGGAGCAGAGATTGGAATTAGCACTCAAAAATTGCATGTACGTGGTCCGATGGGTCTGGAAGCTTTAACTACCACTAAATATATTATTTATGGTAATGGTCAAATCAGATAACTATATATTTTCCGGTAAAGATCTTTCATTAATATCGAGTGAAAAGATAAAAAGGAGATCCAGATGGAACTTTTTGGGATTATTGGTGGCACTTTTGATCCAATTCATTATGGGCATTTGGTTTTAGCTGAAAAAGCACGTGAAGCATATAATTTGTCAAAAGTTATCTTTGTTCCGGCGGCAATTCCACCACATAAAATCGGAGAAGTTGCCACCAAAGTAGAAGATCGCTTGCAAATGGTCGATCTGGCAATTAAAGATCATCCTTATTTTGAAGTTTCTGCAGTTGAACTAAGTCGTCAGGGTCCATCATACACAATTGATACCTTACGTGAATTAAAACTTAAAAACTCTGGAGAACCTGCCCTGATTTTAGGTTTTGATTCTTTACTTGAACTAAATACCTGGCGTGATTATCAAACAATTTTAAACGAAGCCAAGATAATTACAGCTTTTCGCCCCGGTTATCCTATCTTAAAAAACGAAGCTGATTGGCCTGTTTTTTTAGAACCATATTTAGAGCAGATCTTATTACTTGAAGCACCATTACTTGATATCTCCTCGACTTGGCTGCGCGTGGAATTAATGTATGAACGTTCAATTCGCTACCTTGTTCCAGAACAAGTACGCGAGTATATCCAAACAAAAAATCTTTATAATCATTTTTAGCCTGCTAATAGCAGGTTTTATTTTTTTACCCAAAACACTTTTATTTTCTTTGATTAACGGTATAGCAAAGATTTTACGACACAAACTATGGTAGGAAAGATCTTTTCGAGGTTAGTTATCTGGTTATCGGCTCCGTTTCCGCGGCTTTTAAGTAGTCAGCTTCTCAATGCGGGATTTGGATCGTACCGGAAGCTCCTCATGAATCTAAAAGGGAGGTGAATTCGGATGACCAAAACACTTTATGTAGGCAACCTACCATGGGCTGCAACCAAAGAAGATTTAGCTGCTCTTTTTGCTAATTATGCCTCAGTAAAATCTAGTCGAATTATTACTGATCCAGCTAGTGGACGTTCGCGTGGTTTTGGCTTTATCGAAGTAGAAGAAGACGACATACAGTCAATTATTGATGCTACCAATGGTAAAGATATGGGTGGACGTGAAATCATTGTCAATGAGGCAAAACCACGTCAAGCGAAGATGTAGATATTTAATTTTATTTTTGAAAGTTATAGAAAATGAGTGCTGCTACTGCACTCATTTTTATCTTAAAAAAAGGATAATTATATTTCAAATAGAATAGAAAGATATATCTTTCAAGATAATACCAATCTCAGTATCAGTATCAGTATATGAAAGGATGAGCTAGATGGCTTCGGATAATTCTTTTGACGTAGTCTCAAAAGTAGAACTTCAAGAAGTTGATAATGCAGTCAATCAAACCATCAAAGAGATCGCACAGCGTTATGATTTTAAAGGAACTCCAACCGAGATTAAACTGGAAAATAATGAGGTGAGAATTACTACTGGGGATGAATTCAAACTACAGAGTGTACAAGATATTTTACAAACCAAGCTAATTAAACGAAATGTTTCAATCAAAAATTTAGACTATGGTAAAATTGATGAAGCGAGCGGAGGACAGGTACGCCAATTAATCAAAATCAAACAAGGGATTGACTCCGAAAAAGCCAAACAAATTGTAAAGGATATTAAGGGATTAAACCTCAAAGTACAAGCACAGATTATGAGCGACCAGGTTCGAGTCAGTGGTAAAAATAGAGATGACCTTCAAAAAGTGATTCAATTTTTACGTGAACAAGACTATCAGTTAGATTTACAATTTACCAATTACCGGTGACTTTCCTGGCAGTTATTTATATCTGTCTTTTGAGACATTACCAACAACATTGAATATATAATTTTTTGTTTATATAATACAAATTAATAAATAATAATATATGCAAAAATACTAGTGGGATTTTTTATTCTAATGTTGAATATTAATAATAAAACAACCTGTGCTTAAAAGTGTCAGGTTTGTTTTTTTACTAAATTTTATTTAGGAGGTAAAATTTCACAATGAAAAGAAAAATATTCATCTGTTTTTTTATAACTATTCTTTGCATACTGTTATTCTTACCTTACCAGACTATAGGCCTCAGTGACTGGAAAGCTGAAGCCAATGAACGAATTGAAAACATTCGTAAACGAAATCTGCAGATTCAATTAGTTGATCCTAGAAATAACTTATTAGTTGGTTATCGAGTACAACTACGACAGTTACGACATCATTTTGCCTTCGGGACTGCTGTTAATAGAGATTTAAAATATAACACACGCTATGCTGATTATTTTAAAGAGCATTTTGAATGGGCAGTCTGCGAAAATGAGGCTAAATGGTATCATAATGAACCGTGGCCTAATCAAATTACTTATGAAGATGCTGATTATATTTACAACTTTTGTCAAGCTAATGATATTACTATGCGTGGACACTGTGTTTTCTGGGCAGTAGAACAATACGTCCAAAACTGGGTTAAACAATTAGGATATTATGAATTGCAACTAGCAGTAGATAATCGAATTAATAGTGTTGTTAATCATTTTAAAGGAAAATATGTTCACTGGGATGTTTGTAACGAAATACTACATGGTAATTTCTTCTCAGATCGCCTTGGTTCTGAAATTTATTCCTACATGTTTAAAAGAACTAAAGAGCTTGATCCGCAAGTCAAATGCTATGTGAATGATTATAACACCTTTGAGTGGTATCCTGGTGAGACAGATGCTTATATCCAGCAGATTCAAAATCTGATTGCTCAAGGTGCGCCGGTTGACGGGATTGGTTGTCAAGGACATTTCAATCATATCATTGACCCAGAATTAATTTATACTAAATTAAGTAAATTGGCTACCTTGGGATTACCAATCTTAATCACTGAATATGATACAGTCGTATCAGATGAGTATAAACGCGCCGATAATCTTGAAAAGTTATATCGTATTGCATTTAGTCATCCTGCGGTTGAAGGTGTTTTTATGTGGGGCTTTTGGGCAGGAAATACTTATCAAGGGGCAGATGCCGCTATTGTTAATCTCGACTGGACACTTAACGAAGCAGGGCGAAGGTATGAAGCATTATTGAAAGAGTGGACTACTAATGAAACAGCTACTAGTAATGCTGCCGGAATTTGTAACTTTCGTGCTTTTCATGGTAAATATGAAGTGATTATTACCAATCCTCAAGGTGAAACGGTATTGACAACTACAGTTTCCTTGCCACCAGATCTTGCTACGCTAACTTTAACCTATCAGATCGATGATACTACTCAACCACCATCATCACCATTAATCTCACCTTCACCATCGCCAATCCCTCATAATGAATTACAATTAAAGATGTATAATGGCAATCGTACTCAAAGTTCTAATACAATAGATCCTTATTTTAAAATTAACAATTTTGGTAATAAAAATATCAAACTTTCTGATCTTAAAATTCGCTATTACTACACCAATGATCAAGAAAAAGTACAAAATTTTTGGTCTGATCATTCAATGATTAATACATTTAGTGGAGAATATCGTGGTATTAATTCAAGTGTCTATGGAAGGTTTGTACAATTGAATCCTACCAAAACTACTGCCAACTGCTATCTAGAAATTGGCTTCAATGCAAATGCTGGAGATTTTAAACCAGGTGATTCAATGGAACTACAGATTCGTATTGCCAATAGTGATTGGAGCAATTATTCACAATTAAATGATTATTCCTTCAATCCTAATGCCACTTCCTTGACTGATTGGGAAAAAGTTACTGTTTATGAAAATGAAGAGCTGATCTGGGGGAGTGAACCATAAAAAGAGCTGGCACTGCCAGCTCTTTTTATGGTTCACTTTAAAAACCCAGTTAATTCAAATCATTTTCAAGTGCTTTTTTGGTATAAACATCATATTTGAGACCACCTTTATCATCAGTAAGCTTATTATTGCGAGTATTCCAATTTTTATCAAGCGCACTGGAATCACTAGCAAAATGATGACTGCCCGCATCAGAAGCATCGCGTTTTGGTATGAGATTATTAATCTCTTTCATGATAGGATTTTTCTTCTCATCATTGACCACCGCGCCAGTCCATGCTTTAACAAATTTTTCTGAAGTCTTCTTTGCACTAGCAGTAGTAGTAATGTCACTTCCTGTGTACTTATTCTGGTCTTCAATCCGAATCGTAAAATTAGCAATAATTTTTTGTGCTTTATCTTCAGTTGCATTCTTCCAGTTCCAGGCACTATGTTGTACTACGGCAAAATGTTCTTTAATCACTGCATCAGTCTTACCTTTATTTTTCAGATAAGCAACTGCTTCAGCAGCACAGTTTTCGCCACCACCAGCACTTAGCACCACACGAACAGCGGACTTGTTATTAATTGCATCTAAAACGTTATTGGCGATCATCTGCCCTCCAGCAGTCATCTCATCGAGCTTTTTAGCATCAAAATTATATTTTTCCGAAGTAACATTTTTAAACACAAAATTATCAGGCAGATTTAAGCTTTTCAAGGCAGCTTCGCCATAATTAGTAAAGAACAAATAATTAGCACGTGCTTTTTCAGCATCAGTTGGTTTTTTGGCTTCTTTGGTACTAGCATTAAGCATATCTTTCTGTCTTGATTCGGTGGTATCACCATAAATCATTCCCAGCAATTTAATCCTTGAATTGCCATTGGCATTATGCAAAGCTGCCACAGTTCCTACTAGTAATGCTGCATTATCATCTGGATCTGGATGTCCATCATGGGAAAGAATCACCTGATAAGTGCCTGAAAATCCACTTGCATCCGCAGTTAAGATTTCATTGTCACTCGTCATAGAATTAGGATTCATTTCTTCATTAAAGCTTTCTGTAGTAGAATTAGTTGAATTTAAATTTGAGTCAGAATTGCTATTACAACCAACTAAGATTGACGTACTCAGAGTTAAAGCCAATACAGAATAAAGAATTCGTTTCATTGCCTAAATCCTCCTTATATGTAAATTATAACCATCTATAGTATATACTATTATTCATATTTTTTCAATATTATTTTAATAAATAATTTAATATTTTATAAATATTATAGCGATAAAATTTATTAAAAATAAAAATAGTGTGTTTTGTTAACGAAACACACTATCAAAAAGTAGGTCTAAATATCTATTTAATTCAAATCCTTCGAAAGTTCCTGCTTGGTATAAACACCATATACAAGTCCACCTTTATCATCAGTCAGCTTATTATTGCGAGTATTCCAATTTTTATCAAGCGCACTGGAATCACTAGCAAAATGATGACTGCCGGCATCAGAAGCATCACGTTTTGGTTTTAAATTAGGAATCTCTTTCATAATCGGATTCGTATTTGCGTTATTTACTACTGCACCAATCCAGGCTGCAACAAATTTTTCTGAAGTCTTGGTAGCACTAGCAGTAGTAGTGATCTCAGTTCCGGTGTACTTATTTTGATCTTCAATGCGAATTGTAAAATTAGCAATAATTTTTTGTGCATCAGCTTCTGTTGCGTTCTTCCAGTTCCAGGCACTATGTTGTACTACTGCAAAATGTTCTTTAATATCGGCATCAGTTTTCCCTTGTTTTTTTACATAGGCAACTGCTTCAGCAGCGGCATTCTCACCACCACCAGCACTGACTACTACCCGAATATCGTTTTCAGAATTAATTGCTGCCAAAATTTTGTTAGCAATCATTTGTCCGCCAGTAGTCATTTCATCAATTTTTTCTGCCTTAAAATTATATGTTTGTGGAGTAATATCTTTAAAAACAAAACCATCTGGAAGAGTCAGACTTTGCAAAGCTGGTTTTCCATATTTAGTAAAGAAGGTATAATTCGCACGTGCTTTCTGTGCATCACTTGGTGTAGTGGAACTTGTAGTGCTGCCACTAATCATATCATCCTGTCTTGTTTCAGTGGTATCACCATAGATCATTCCGAGTAGTTTAATTCGTGAATCAGCATTAGCATTAGTTAATGCTGCCACAGTTCCTGCCAGTAATGCTCCATTATCATCTGGATCAGGATGACCATCATGCCCAAGAATCACCTGATAAGTACCAGCAAAACTACTTGCAGTAACAGCTAGTCTTTCACCAAAGTTTTCTTGAGAAGCATTGGTTGCATTTAAATTTGAGTCAGAATTGCTATTACAACCAACTAAGATTGATGTACTTAAAGTTAAAGCCAATACAGAATAAAGAATTCGTTTCATTACTTAAATTCTCCTTATATGTAAATTATAGCCATGACTAATTATACAATAATATCTTTTTTTTGGCAATATATTTTTTTAAAATATTTATATTAATTAAAATTAAATTGCTTAAATTAAAAAACTAATTAAACACTTAAAAAAGATACTATTTGAAAAAAGCTGCAACCAATCTCTTTTTTGATTCACCTATTGAATTTAGTCTTTAAGAAGATTATTACAATCATTAATTGTAAATTTATCATACTTTAATGGATTCTTATCTGTACCAATAGTAGTATCATCTACTTTATTAGCTGGTGCATTCAGGTTATTATTTCTTATTCCCCAGTTTGTATCCAGCGCTGTCGAATTAGTCGCAAAATGATGACTTCCGGCATCAGAAACATCGTCTTTTCCTTTAAAATTAGTAATTTTCTCTGCAAGTGGACTGCCACTATTCATAATTGCACCAATCCAAGCTGTAGCAAAGTCTTTTGGAATTTTAGTTGTGGAGAGTTCAGCTTCTGTACTAATAAATAATATTGTTTTTAATTCTGTGATACGATCATTTGCTTTACCAGTATATTTATTCTGATCTTCGATTCGAATCGTAAAATCTGCTACAATATTTCTAGCCTCAGCTTCAGTGGCATTCTGCCAATTCCAGTTACTATGTTGTATAACTGCAAAGTGAGCCATAATCTGGTCATTTTGATAACCCTTATTATATAAGTAAGCGATTGCTTCCGCTGATGCGTTCTCACCACCACCAGTACTGACTACCACACGGATATTTTCAGTA
>JBFYZC010000177.1:0-5864 GCA_041309705.1 Bacillota bacterium
GATCATACTGATTAGGCCCCAGGCTTTCCAAGAACCAGCCCCAGCGTTGACAATGTATTCATCAGAACTTTCACCAAGTGCTAAACATCTTTCCAGATAAAGTAAGGCTTGCTTAAAATGGTTTTGCTCAAATTCACCCAAGGCACGTTCAAACCAGAGATCAGTATAATTGGAATATTGCCCAATCCCATCTTCCCATAAACTCTGCCAGGTTAACCATTCCTTTTTTGTTCGTAAAGCTTGCAGGGCTAATTTTAGAGAACAGGAAGCACATTGACTATTTGGAATACCTAACTGGTAGCCTAGTTGCAGATGTTTCGCTGCCGAATCATATTCTTGGAGACGGAGATATTCCATCCCTAGATTAAAGTGGTAAAAACCGTTAGTGGAGTTTTCTGCTACTAATCGTGCAGCAATTCTTAGATTACGAGTTGATTTATTATTTTTACGAATATATTCAGCGAGATACCCATAATGACGAATGATTGGTTCAGTGAGCTTACCCAGACGTTCCTCGGGAATTAGTAACTGTTCATGAAGCGCACCAGTAAAACGATATTCAGGATGATTGCGGAAGAGGCGCAGGGCAAGATTGGTGATATAGTCACCTTTTTCGGTTAGATTATAAATTTTGAAGAAATAGCCATCAATCTCTGGCTCAAGTAGTAAAGAATGAAGCTCAAACCCTGAATTGCACACCAACTCTTCATCGGCATCCAGCACTAACACCCATTCACTCTCGGTATGCTCAAGTCCAAAATTACGTGCTGCGGCAAAATCTTCTTGCCATTGATAATGATAGATCTTGGCGTGAAAACTGGCGGCAATCTCTAATGTCTGGTCGGTTGAACCGGTATCGACAATAATTATTTGCTCTACTAAAGGCAGTGCGGAATTGAGGGCGCGTGCCAAAGTATGTGCTTCATTACAGACAATCATCACTAAAGATAAGGTAGGTTTCATTCCTAATTCACCTCAGCACTAAGCTGATCTAAAAAATTCAGACTAACCTGATGCCAGGTTAAGCTTAGTTGAATTAAATGACAGATTCGGGCAGCTTGTTGCTGCCAATGTGAGTAATTTTGATTAAGCTCTTGCAATATCTCAGGGAGTTGCTCTGCGAAACTTCCCTGTAGAGGGTATACAGGATCAAGGTCTTCCTGATTGATTTTTAGGGGGACGTTACTTAAAACCGGAATGCCACAAGCAGCAGCTTCATAGACCTGGAGTGGAGTAGTTGTTGCGAGATTAATTAGACAGCTAGCCGCTGCATATACCCCTGCAAGCTGGCGTTCGTTGGAGATTCCTGAAAGTCTGAGAATATTTGGAGAGTTCATGCTGGAGATGATTGCTGGATCAGACTCCGTCTCGTAACCATAATCATTGAGGAGTAAATAAGCACTTTGGGATGGAAGGTTCGTAAAACTGTAGATTAAATTTGCTAAATTACTGCCAGCTAATGCTCCGCAGTATAAAAGTTTGGGTTTTTCGAGTGGGAGAGCAAGTGGCAATGGTACTACGCCTGGGTTAAAGCGTATTGGATTGATTCCGCAAGGGATCTTTTTTGTTGGTTGTAAATAGTAACGCTTGCGTGCTTCAGATGGTGGAGGAGTGGTATTCGAGATCCACCAGGTACTCAAGGCAGGGTCGAGCTTGCGAATCATTGTCCGAAGTAAATTGGGGCGTGGATCTTTGGGATAAGCACCACAGATCTCTCCTTTGGGTGTTAAAAAAATTTTTTTACCTAAATCAAAACTAGCTGAGGCTAGTTCTAATAAAAATCTTGCCGCAGGGCTACGTCCGCCAATTTGACCAGTAATTACTAGATTTGCTGTTGGTTGCTCCAAAAGACCACCTCATTATAAGTGTAGCGAAATAATTGAATGACTTAAATAATTTTTGTCGCATAGTCATTATATGGTCTTTGAAGTCTTAGAGTTCAAAAAGAGAGTGCCCTTCAAAAGTCTTTTTTCATAAGATAGCAAGAATAAATATTAGAGGTAGGTGACAGATACGTGAATGATTTTGGTAATCAAATCTGTTTAAAAGAGCTGATTATCAGTAAGGTGTTGCAACAGAGTATGGTCACCCATGGGGTACAACTGGCTCAAGCTGCGATTAAACTTAAAGATTCACAAGTTCAGTTGAGTAAAATTAGCGCGATCGTTGGGAATGATCTTACGATAGTCTCGGGAGAGATTCTTTTTGAATTAACATATATTGATCTGGAAGGTGTCTGTTGTCAAGAGTGTTTTCTGTGGCAAACTTCAATTTTACTGAAGACACCGGGCAGTAAACCAGAAATGGAGGCTCGGGTCAAATGGAGCTTGGAAAAATCTCTCTTGCAATTAGTTGGTGAGTGGTACTTGGAAGTTACGCTCATCTTTTGCTGGCAGGTTTTAGTGATTGAAGAGATTGAAGCAATCTGTAAGGAGGAGCATTTTATTGAGATGGCAGAGCTTGTGGTGACAAATTCAAGTGGTGCAAAGACGGATTGGGTTGATGTTTCAACTATTCAAACTATTAGTGTGATTGTGCATAATGTAGATACTCAACCAGTAAGATTCTATTTAGAAGGAAGTCCGGATCGACAAATGTTAGTACAGAATTCAAGTGAGATTACCTTAATCCCTGACGAAGTGAGAGTTTTGCTCCCGAAGTATTTTATGAAATATCTACGAATTGTAATTTTTTCTGATTCGGTGGGTAAAAAGATTGATTACTGGATTCAAGGCAGATAGTGATTAGGGGGTTACGATGCAGAAACAGTTGGTAATCACTGGAATATCGAGCCTGATTAATGAACTCACCTGGTGGGGTGAGTTATTGGTATTGTTAAAAGCAGAGAATTTAGAAGTACTTTTTTTAAACTGGGAGCAGTTGAGTTCAGAAATGGTAGTGCTAGATGCCGGTGGTGCTGGAATCGAGATTCTGAGACAGGGTGCAGTTTTAATTAAACCACCAGAGCAATTGCTCCCGTTGCCTTTCGTAGCGGGAAGAGATTATTTACAATGGGAGATCGGAAAGTTAGCGGAGTTGGTGAAGGAAATTCTGCGGGATGAAATTCGCCAAGGTAAGTTAAGGAAGGAGAGTCAAGGGCAGTTGAAGCTTTGGTTGGAGCAGAATGCTGTGAATTCAGAAGTTTTAAATACTGAGCTTGATTTGTATCTGAAGGTGAGACGTTATTGGAATAGCCCTGCTCCTCATGATTGGGAGATAGCAGTAGAGTTGTTGTTTGAGTCAGGAGTGAAGAAACAAAAAAATCAGGCAGTACTTGGTCTACGGAAGGTGTTGGTCAAGGAAAATGATGTTGTAGCAGAAGATTTGAGTAAATTAAATAACTTGTTTGAGCAGATAATGAAGGAAAATGTGGTAAGAGATCCTGTTTTGAGATTAGAGTGGTCAATTTTACTTGGTTTACTAGGTAAATGGGAGGCAAAACGAGATCTTTTGCAAGATTTATTAGCGAAAGAGTTACATCAATATATTAAGAGTAACGACCTGACTGAACTGGTTTTGCCGGAGTTACTGACAGCTAGTAGCAACGAACTGATTGCGTTTGCCTGGCGAGAATTGGGAGAAGCTTGGGAGAAGCTTAATTATTTGGGCTTAGCAAGATTATGTCTAGTGGAGTCACTAAAACTAGATGAACGAGCAATTACCAGAGGAAGATTGGGTTTGTTGATTGAGAAAGGTGGAGATCCAGCAGAAGCATTACTTCATTTGACTAAGGCTTGTCAAGTTGGTTGTTTGGATTTTGAGGTCTGGGAGCATTGTTTGGAGTTAACTTGTGCTGCTGGAGAGATAAGAGAAGCGCGAAATTATGCTAAACTAGGAATTTTACTTTATCAACTGAAAGGGAAGTCTACTCAAAGTTTAGCTGAGGTTTTAGAAAGATGGGATTAAGATGAAAAAACTGATTATTGGCAGTGTGGTTCGGCAAAAGTTTAAGATTTTGCAAGAGTTTTTGTTGAGTCTGCAAGAGCTTGATTTGAGTGGTTTTGAGGTTTGTTTTTATTTTATTGATGATAATTTGGAGGCAGATTCAAGTAGTATGCTTCGTGAATTTAGACACTCAGCTTATCCAGTATTAGTACAGCAAGTGAACTCAGAAGGTGAATATCTTTGTGATGAAAAGACACATTATTGGACAGCTGCAGCAATGCTCAAAGTGGGAAGATATAAAGATCAACTTCTCGAGTATGCCTTAGCCAAAGAGAGTGATCTTTTTTTAATCGATTCTGATCTGATCTTGCATCCTTGGACACTACAACAGCTATGGTACTCGCAGCGAGAGATAATTTCTGAAATTTTTTGGACCAGATGGCAACCAGAGGAACCGCCATTGCCACAAGTCTGGTTAAAAGGGCAATATACTCTTTATCAACAAGATTTAGGTGAGAGACTTGAGGCAGAGACTGTTAATTATCGCATTAATAATTTTTTACAGATTTTACAGCAACCAGGTTTATATGAAGTTGGTGGTTTAGGAGCTTGTACTTTAATTAGACATGAGGCAATTGCCAAAGGAGTAAATTATCAACCAATTGCAAATTTAGAACTGATCGGAGAAGATCGCCATTTTTCAGTAAGAGCTGCTGCTTTGGGGCTTAGTCTTTATGTAGATACACAACTACCAGCCTATCATCTATATCGTCTCAGTGATCTGGAAGGATTAGCTAATTATCGTGCTAAATGTATACAATCAGTTAAAATCTCAACAGAATCGGGATATTCGCCTCGGCAACTACAACCACAGAAAAGTCTAACAGAAAAAAGACGAGTGAAAATTGGGAAGAATCACTTGACATTAGTAATGTTAGTCCGGAATGAAGCAGATCGCTATTTGCATCAAATGCTTACTGAAACAAGTAAATTTATTGATGCTGCCGTGATTTTAGATGATGCAAGTACTGATGAAACGCCAGCGATTTGTGAAGCGATTCTGTCCGAAGCTGGGATTCCGCTGGTATTGCAACGAAATCAAGAACACGGTTTTCATAATGAGATTGAATTAAGGCGACAACTTTGGGAGTTAGCAATTGCTACTGATCCAGATTGGCTTTTGTTTTTGGATGCCGATGAAATCTTTGAAAAACAGACTAGTCAAGTAATTAGTTTTTTACTAGAGGATTCACGCTGGGATTTTTATAGTTTCCGCTTGTATGATTTTTGGGATGCAAAACATTACCGAGAAGATCACTATTGGCAGGCACATCTGAATTATCGTCCTTTTTTACTGCGTTATCAACCAGAATATGATTACTGTTGGGCAGAACAACCACTGCATTGTGGCAGAATGCCTAAGAATGTAACAACTTATCCCGGAATGCTTAGTAAATTGCGGGTGAAACATTATGGCTGGGCAACGGAAGCAGCACGGAAGAGTAAATATCAATTTTATCTTCAGCACGATTCGGAAGGAACGTGGGGTATATTGGAGCAGTATCAGTCAATCTTAGATCCAAATCCTCATTTAATAAGATGGGTGGAGTAAAAAAATGAAGATTCCTGAGATTCTACTTTTTACTGGGTATCGTCCCCATGAAGAATTGCCTACTTGGGCACGTTATTTTGAAGTAAGAATAATTCCTTTTGAGGTACGAGGAGTTACTAGAGCGGCTAATCCAATTAAAATGTATGAATATTTGGCGAGTGGACTGCCAGTAGTTGCGACTGATTTACCAGAAGTGAAAGAATATCCATAAATATTTTCTATAAGATCTATTTCATTTTATCTTCGCAAACCCCCCTATTATGCTGGATGTTTCCATTTAATATAATGAAAGTTCTTTGCCGGAAAATATATAAATACTTTTTGTGGCATAATCATATAATTACTAGTAAAATAAAGGGAAATTATC
>JBFYZC010000178.1:0-4286 GCA_041309705.1 Bacillota bacterium
CCAGCACATTTAAGACATTCGGAGAAAGGAAAGCTGGAAGCGTTGGTCCACGGTAGAGGTTTTTGATTCCGAGTGAAAGCAGCGTTAAGAGAATACAGACTGCTTTCTGCTCATACCACGAGAGTACCAAGGTTAAAGGTAGCTCATTGACACCACAGTTAAAGGCGTTGGCTAGAGCGACTGCTACTTGAATCGCGGAGTAAGCATCATTACACTGCCCCATGTCCATAATGCGTGGCAGACCACCGATCTCGCCAATTTTTAAGTCGTTGAAACGGAATTTGCCACAAGCAAGGGTCAGAATGACCGAATCCGCAGGAGTCTGTTTCACAAATTCAGTATAGTAGTTGCGCCCAGGTTGTGCTCCGTCACAGCCACCAACCAGGAAGAAGTGTTTGATTGCACCAGCTTTGACTGCCTCAATCACTTTGTCCGCGACACCAAGGACGGTATTTCTGCCGAAGCCAACCATTAACTCAGTGCCACCATTAATACCAGAGAAATTACGAGCTTCAGCCCAACCACCCAGCTCAAGTGCTTGCTTGATTACTGGCGAGAAGTCTTTGACGCCATTGTTGCCTTCAGGGATGTGTTGTAAGGTTGGATAACCAACCATGGAAGTGGTAAAGATCCGATCCGCATAGCTGGTTTTGGGCGGCATCAAACAATTGGTGGTATAGAGAATTGGTGCTGGTAGATTATCAAATTCTTGCTGTTGATTCTGCCAGGCAGTACCATAGTTGCCTTTGAGATGAGGATATTTCTTTAATTCGGGATAGCTGTGTGCCGGGAGCATCTCGCCGTGAGTATAAATATTGATTCCTTTACCTTCAGTCTGTTCGAGCAGCTGTTTCAGATCCAAGAGATCATGTCCGGTAATTACGATAAAAGGTCCTTTTTCGACGTTAGTAGTAACACTGGTCGGCACGGGATGACCATAAGCTGAAGTATTAGCTTCATCGAGCAGTCCCATGCATTTGAGATTAATCTGACCAAACTCCATTAACAATCCCAGCCAGTTATCGACGCTATGCTCTTCAGATAATGCTTTCATCCCTTGGTAGAGCCAGGCATTAACTTCCGAGTCGGTTTTACCAAGGAGATAAGCATGCCAAGCGTAAGCAGCCATGCCACGAATTCCAAAGAGCAAGGTGGAGCGGAGTGAAATTACGTCAGTGTCGCCTTCCCAAAGGGTAGAGGCAGCAAATTCTCTCTTACCACCGGATTTTTGAATTTCCTGAGTTAGGCGGTTGGTAAGGGCATCAATTCGTTGTGGGTCAAAATTAACATTGGTAACCGTAGCGAAGAGACCTTCCATCATTAGTGCATCAGTTGCTGGGCTGGCATTTTTGCCAGCGACAGCTTTACCCAGATCAATTAGTGCCGCAGTTAATTCATCTTGTTTATTTGAAACCTCGGGTTTTTTACCACAGACGCCACTATTGGTGCATGCTTTACCACCAGCAGTCTGTTCACATTGAAAACAGAACATCTTTGACATTTTGGTTGCCTCCTTTTTATAATTAAGCCTCTAAAATCTGACCATCAGTAGAAATCGTCACAACCTGCCAGGGAATCATCTTGCCACTGTTTAACAGTGCTTTTTTCACTGCTTGCTCGAGTCCGCCACAGCAAGGAACTTCCATTCGTAGCACAGTGATGCTTTTGATCTCATTTTGTCTTAACAGAGCAGTGAGTTTCTCGCTATAGTCACCTTCATCAAGTTTCGGACAGCCGATCAAGGTGATTTTGTTCCGCATAAATTCCTGATGAAAATTCCCATAGGCATAAGCAGTACAGTCAGCCGCGATTAAGAGTTGTGCATTGTTTAGATAAGGTGCGTTGACTGGCACCAGCTTAATCTGACAGGGCCATTGTTTTAGTTGGGATTCGACTTTTTCATTAGTTGAAATTGCTGCCGTAGCTGGAACAGTTTTGGTGATTGTTTTAGCATGAGTTCCGGGACAACCACAGGCAAGTGGTGGGACTGCTGGAGCATGTTTTTTTGCCTCCATATTTTTGAGCGCGGCGGCTTCGTCAAAGGCGGCAGCTTCGCGTTCCTCGATCATAATGGCATCAGTCGGACATTCCGGCAGACAGGCTCCTAAACCATCGCAGTATGAATCGGAGACGAGTTTCGCTTTGCCATTAATCAGCTGGAGTGCTCCTTCATGACAGGCATCAACACAGAGACCACAACCATTGCATTTTGCTTCATCTATTTTGATAATCTTTCTTTTCATTTTACTCTCTCCTTCGCAGTTTTGATTGTTTCGTTGAGTTGATTATAATATAATTAAAAGCAAAAATCGGTATCCTGAGATACCAAAAGATCAAAGGAGCAAATAATGAAGAATTATTGTCTAGATGTTCTGGCAGCAAGTGCTTTTTTTGAGGGAGTGGATCGGCAAGGCTTGGAATCAATGCTGCATTGCCTGAAGTTAAAAGTTGCTGCTTATAATAAAAATGAATATCTGGTAATGGCGGGAGAGCAGTTTGAGCAGATTGGAATCATGCTCAAAGGGACAGCCACCGTCAGTAAGGAGAATGCAGCTGGAGATCGGGTGGTGTTGACAGTGTTACAGCCGGGAGAGATCTTTGGGGAGATGTTCGCTTTCTCGGATTATAATGAATGGCCGGTGACGGTACAGGCACAAGAGTCCTGCCAGGTTTTTTTTCTAGCACGTGAGAAGATCATTAGTGATTGCGAGCGCATGTGCCCCTGGCATCGACTCTTTATTAAAAATTTTCTCAAAGTGATCTCCGAGAAAGCTTTGCTCTTACATCAGAAAGTCGAGTATCTGACGATTAAGAGTATTCGTGGGAAGATCAGTATGTTTCTTTTGCAGGAGTATCAGAAGACTGGTGAAGTGAATTTGATGTTGACGCTGAACCGTAATCAACTGGCGGATTTTTTGAATGTCTCACGTCCCTCGCTCTCACGGGAACTGGCGGAGCTGCGCGATGCCGGAGTAATTGATTTTCATCTCAATACAGTGCGGATACTTGATTTAGAAGCTTTAAAACGAATCTGCTGAGGCAAAAGTTGCAGAAAGATAGCAAAAGAAGTCAAGTGGGAACTACTTAATTGTTGTATAATTTAGATATATTACAATGTTTCAAGGAAAGGTTGGAGTGAGAATGAAGAAGATCTGGTTAATGGGGATGCTTGGCTTGCTATTGTTTTCTTTGGTAGGCACAATACAGGCAAAGCAGGTTGAGCGACCTTTGAAAGTTGGGGTAGATCTTTATAACTTTGATCTGCAAATGAAGTCATTAGTCGTTAAACCGAAATTGCTACGTAATCCAATGCAGGTGGAGATTAGTTATTTACCAGAGGCGAAAAATTTGAAAGCTCTTCCGGTAATCTATCTGACTGATGGACAATGGCGACGGATGGATCATAAATACATACATTATCTGACTTATAAAAAGATTATCCCCCCAGTGCTGGTGGTGGGAGTTGGTTATCCAGAGACAGTTGATGCAGGTCAAGCACGTTGGGTTGATCTGCAGTTACAGCCAGATAGTTTTTTGCAAGCTTTAAAAACAGAGATTATTCCTTTGATCGAGAGTAAATATCAGATTAATCCAAAGCAACGTTATCTGTTTGGGGCTTCTAGTGGCGGCTATTTTGCAGCATATGCCTTTTTGAAGAGCACTTTGGAATCAGATCCGACTTTTGCTGGTTTTATTGGGAGTTCTCCCTATTTAGGGAGGCATTTTGGGGTTGCCGATCTGCACCAGCTAGCAGAAAAACTGGTTACTCAGCCGAGGCAAGTAGCCAGCAAGCTTTATTTGGCTTATGGAGAAAGAGAAGGGATTGCAGAGTATCATCAGCCGAATAATGAACTTTTTAAGATTTTAGAGAATCAGAATTTACGGGGCTTGGATTTTGTGCATCATGTTTATCCGGGCTTAGATCATTTTAGTAATACCAGAGCCACCCTGCTTGATGGAGTACGACTTTTCCTGGGGAAAAAGGCGGATCAAGCAGTTGGGGCAGTTGACTTTAACTATCGTTCATATCGGTATCAGTTTAAACATAATACTGAATTCTACGACTGGAGTACCAATGCGGCAGCAGCGAACTCATATTGTACTGATCCCAAGTATTCAAGTGATGGGAAAGCAGGAAGTTTTAAGGTCAAGGCAGATTTTAAGCAGTATGATTCAGTAAATTTTCAAACCTCGTCAGTCTATTTTGAAGGGCTGGCAGAACGTGAAGTAGAGTTTAATCTGTATATTCCCAAAGAACTGGCACGGCTCAAGTATAACTTGCGGTT
>JBFYZC010000179.1:0-2867 GCA_041309705.1 Bacillota bacterium
AAGAATTTAATTTAAAAATAATATAACCATTACCATGTTCGTGATGGATTGCTACTTCCCTTTCAATCTTTTCAATAATCTGCTCCCGTAAATTGAATGGCGCTACTAGAAGTTTGCGATAATTTTCCTTCATGGAGTATCCGGTAAGAAAATTAAATAGATCCGAAACATCTGCACTTATCTTCGGATTACAGGTGAAATAACCCAAATCAGTATAAATACGTCCAGTTAATACATTATAATTTCCGGTACTCAAGTGAGTATAACGAACGATTCCTTTTTTTTCTTTACAAACCACCAGACTCATTTTAGCATGAGTTTTTAGTCCAACCAAGCCATAAACGACATGAACTCCTACTTTTTCTAAAGATTGAGCCCAGGCAATATTGTTTCCTTCATCAAAACGAGCTTTCAACTCTACAAGTACTGCTACTTGTTTGCCATTTTCGCGAGCTTTAATTAGCGCATTGATAATCGGGGAATTCGAGTCCACCCGATAGAGAGTTTGTTTAATTGCCAAGACATTGGGATTATTCGCGGCTTCTTCAATAAAATTAACTACTGGCATAAAACTGTCATAGGGATGATAGAGCAGAATGTTCTGTTTTCTAATCATCTCAAAAATACTGCTACTACGGGAAAAAGCAGACGGTAATGAAGGAATAAAAGACTTCTCTTTTAGATCCGGTCGATTCAGATGAGTCAATTCAAATAAATTTGCCATTTTCAAAGGACGATCCATTACATAAACTTGTGATTGATCAATACTCAAATTGGCAACCAAGATATTACGAATTTTGTTTGGCATATCCTGATCAACTTCTAACTTTACCACAGAACCAAAATGTCGCATATTAATTGTTTCCTGAATTGTAGCCAGCAAATCCGAAGCTTCATCTTCTTCAATTTCTAAATCAGCATCACGAATTATTCTAAACGGATAAGCAGCAAGTATCTCCAATCCTGGAAAAAGAATATCTAAATTTGCGGCAATCACTTCTTCAAGCCAAACAAAATCTGCGTTACTTGCCTTGGTGACTCTTTCATCATTAGGCTGGTTAATAATTTGGTTAAGATTGAGTAACCTCGGAAAAATATCTGGTATTTTAATCCGCGCAAATCGTTCGCCACATTTTGGATATTTGATGACAACAGCTAAATTAATGCTTAAATTAGAAATATGCGGAAAAGGATGACCTGGATCGAACGCCAAGGGTGTTAGAACTTGATAAATTTCTTTTTCAAAATAACGACGTAGCTTGGTTTGTTCTTGCTTAGTTAATTCATGATAATGATATACTCCGATGCCTGATTTTTTTAACTTGGGCAACAATATTTCTTGCCAACATTTTGTCCGTTTCACTAAAAGCTGAGAGATTTCAGAATCAATCGCCTTAAGTTGTTCCAGCGGAGTCATTCCATCTAAAGGTAATAAAACAGAATCAACCAGCAGCTGCTTTTGTAAGCCGGAAACTCGAATCATAAAAAATTCATCGAGATTATTAGCAAAAATAGCTAGATATTTGACTCTTTCCAGCAATGGATATTCTTCGGAGAATGCCATCTCCAAAACACGGCGATTAAATTGCAACCAGCTTAATTCCCGATTGAAATATAACTCGGACGCATCTAAATCGCTTGAAATAGATGTATTACTGATTGTTCTCACCTGTTTTTCATCATTCATTATCTTATCCATCATTTTTTTCCGCCATTTATTATTTTTTTATAGATCTGTACCGGAAAATATATAAATAAGTTTATCAATTTATTATTAAATGCTATTAATGCTCAGATTAAGAGTAGATTATCTTTCTGGCAATTGTCTACCAAATCGTTAATTCACCGAATCAAAACGCCATTTCATCGAATAATTATGCCAAATCAGCGAATTTGTTCGTCATTCCATCGAACTAGTTCGCCAATCTATCGAACCTGACGTGAAAATTCGCTACTTGCCTCTGAGTTTCAGATATAATATAATAAGATATCAGGAAAATTTAAGGAGTCTCAAATGTCTCAAGGGGTTCATCAACAGAATGATAAAGGCTACAAGTATTTACTGCAGTGTGAGAAGTTGTTTTTGGAGTTTTTGCAGAGTTTTGTGGAGTTGGATTTTGTGAAAGAGATTGATTCCAAGTCATTAATTCGGGTTGACAAATCATATATTCTGCAGGATTTCAGTAAAAAAGAGGCTGATCTGGTATACAGATTAAAGCTGAACGAAGATCAGGAAGTAATTTTTTACATTTTAATGGAAATGCAGTCGGTTGTGGATTTTCGGATGCCTTATCGCTTATTACTCTATATGGTAGAGATTTGGCGTGATTACTTTAATAATCTTGAAGATCGTGAAACCAAAAAGAAAAGCTTCAGATTACCTGCGATTGTCCCTATGGTAATCTATAACGGTGAGCATAACTGGACGGCTGCCCCTACTTTTAAGGACTTGCTCGCTGGTGGGGAGAAATTTGGTAAATATTTAGTTGATTTTCAGTATATCTTAATTGATGTCAACCGTTATACCAAAGAGGAACTTTTTGAACTGGCAAATCTAATCGGCGCAGTCTTTCTGCTCGACCAGAAGATTGAGAGTGAAGAGTATCTGGAGCGAATGAAGTTTATCTCCGAGCGAATCAACGAAGCCGAGCCAGAAGTAGTACGGGCATTTACTACCTGGCTAGAGAAGGTTTTTAGTCAATCGCTTCCCGAAGAAATGCAAGTCGAGGTCATAAAAATTATTGAAAGCAAGAGAAATGAAGGTGTGGGTTGGCTAAAAAATTATGCGACACTTTGATTAAAAAAATTCCGAGATAAAGGATTTTTTTAATCAAGATAGTGGAGTTTATTTTTTAACAATCCCAGTG
>JBFYZC010000180.1:0-8346 GCA_041309705.1 Bacillota bacterium
TCTAGTTTTGACCTTATTAGCGGTTGGTTTGTTAGGTGCTGGTTGTAGTAATAAAAAAACCGAGGAGTCGATTTTAACCCAGGCGGGGTTGATTAAACCAAATGTTGCACTAGATCATGTGACTAATAAAGGGGCAATTCTTCGGGATGTCAGAAGTCAGGAGGAGCATGACAAAGAATATATTCCTGAAAGTATTTTAATTCCATTCGTAGATAATTTGGAAGAAAAAATGAGTGAGACAGAGCTGCAAGAGAAATTGCCAACTAAAGAACGAGAGATCATTGTGCATTGTCAAGGTGGTAGTCGTAGCAAAAAAGCAGTGGTCTATTTAAAAGGTAAGGGTTATAAAGCAGTCTATGACTTGGGCGGAATTGGAAATTGGTTGGGTACAAAAATTACCGTTACCCCAACGCCCCCACCGACGCCTACAGCCACGCCAGTAGAAGAATAACCAGAGATCTAACACCAGTCAAATGTGGCTGGTGTTTTGAATTGTATTCACTTGACTTGTCTTTGTGCTTTGAGAAGAGTATAATAATCTTGAATAAAGTTGACCGAAAAATGTGTGGAGGCAAGTGTAGGGATTTTTCAAGGACAACTGGAGATTGATTTACCATGGATTTTTCCTAAAGTATTTAATTTTTACTAAAGTTAATAATGTCCTATTATTTGGAGTTAATTAACATGAATAACAAATCTTATCAAAAATATTATTGGTTAAGTTGGTTGATTGTTTTTGGGGGATTATTTGTTGTAAAAATATTACAGATACCATTTCTTTGTAAGGTTAAAACTATATCGGTTTGTTCAATGTTCTGGATCTGTCTAATAATTGTGATGGCTATTGAGAATAATCGTTGTAGAGAATATTTAAGGCTTAATTATCAAGAAAAAATTAAAGAGATTCAAATTCCTTGGAAGAATTATTGTGGAGATGAAGAAGGTTTTCGCTTGAGAAAATTAATGTCTCTTAAAGAGGATTTTGGTGACGAAAATATTGTATTTTATAGAAAAAATGCTAATAGGTGTACATTATTTGCTTTCGTTGTATTTGTTTCAATTGGTATTTGTATGTTTTTAAAAGTTTTTTTATGGTGGATTTAAATGATCATCAGTATGAGTTGTTTTCATAACTACTCATGTTCTTCCCCTTCCTCATGATGATGCTTCTTGCCAAAGCTATAATAGGTACTTCCGTAGATATATCCACCATCAATGCGGGGACAAAGCAGATTCATGCCATCACTGCTGAGCAGAACTGGAGCACCGCTTTTCAAACGAAAATCAGTCTTGAGTTCACTAAGGCTAACAGCATGAGTAGTTAAGTCAATTCGAAAAACGTGGATCTCCTGTTGAAAGAGTTGTGCCATTAAGAGGCAGTTGGCTTCATGATCAAAGATTACTGTAGGTGGAGCAGTTAAAAAGTTATCGAATTTTATCTCGCTACTTGCTTTCAGAACTTCAAGTGAGCTGGTGTGCAGATCAAGACGGCTGAGTTCTTTCTGATGAAAGAGATAGACCTGTTGATGCTTGGAGTCCCAGGCGAAACTATTTAGTGGTAGTTGTTCTTTAATGATTGTCTTGCGTTTGGTGCGTAAATCGAGTTGAATTAAACGGCTTGATTTTTTGGGGTTGCCGATCGCGATCATTAATGCTTGATTATCGTGCGACCAAGCTGCGAGCCAGCCAGTGCCAAGTTTGGTAAGTTGCTGAGTATTCAGATCTAATATGCGCAATTGATCTTTTTCGGTAAACACGACCATTCGACCATTGGGTGAGATGCGTGGATTACTTAACCCTATGCCGCGATAGAGGACATGCGCTGAGTGGTGTGGCGTACTGATGGTTAATTGAGATGGAATCGGCTGACGCATCATGCGAAATTCATAGCTTGAATCAAGCGGCCCGGCGAGAATGACGCCGGTTTTATCGTGCCAGTCACCGGTTTTGGCAGTAGGAGCGGGTGCTAAATATGGACTAAAAAAATATTGCAGACCAAGGAGAATCACCCAGAAGCCACCCCAGACCCCACTTAAGTAAAGAAATGGTTTGAAACGCCACAATTTAATCCGGCTTTTCAGATGCCAGACTGCGCCGGTAAGTGGTAAAGCTAAGGCGAAAATTGTTAAGCAAAACGGGAGGATGTTGGTGAGAAAATAGAGTAAGCGTGGTGGAATGTCTTCCCAATAAAAACCAAGATCAATCAGTTGAAAGACTTTGAACCAACTTTGATACGAGAGCCAGGCAATTCCGATCGTGAGCAGAAAAACTGCGGCGATTCTTTCCAGTCCCTTGGTCAGTAAACCGGCAAAGAGGCTCATCGCATGTACAATTAAAAAAATTAGGAAAATCCAGTCAAGACTCATCCCTGTCGCGAGAGGTAGAGGAGTGAGATCGATCGGAATAATCTGCTGTGCCAGATACCACCAGAAGAGAAAGATGATCAGACTGGTAAAATATTTTACTCCGATAATCAAATAGGGTGAGAGTGGTTTGGTGAGCAGAAAATCAAGCGTGCGTCGGTCAGCTTCCCCGCTGAAACATTGCATGCCATAGAGTAAAGCAAGTATCGTAAAGAAGATTAATAAAATCCAGAGACCAGTTACTCCGTAGTGTGAGAAGTTTTGTTTGAACACGAAATTATAAAGTAAGAGCGCCAAAAGAAATGGTAATGGTGCGAGAAAGGCAAGACGATTCTTTTGTAGCTCGAATTTGAGATAGATAATGGTTTGCAACGGCTGTAGCTTCATTTTTCCTCTCCCTTAGGCAGACGATAATGCCAGTAGATCCCCTGACTGGTCTGGGCAAGATATTCCTGATCATTTTTGAGGATGAAATCACGATAAGAGAGATCATTAATTACTGCCCATTTTTTAATAGTTGCGGGTGGAGTATAGCGATACAGATGAAGATTGTAATCGTGTTGTTTGGATTTTAAGGTGGCTTGATCAAAACTATAGATCAGTAGTTGAAACTCATCTGTTGACTGAGGCCAGGGCAGAATCTGAGTGAGGATGATCTGCTCTGGTGTCGCTGGTTGAGATAATGGTAGCTCTTTAATTTGGTGAGTGCTTAAATTAAGTAATTTTAACTGCCAACTGTGATCGATTGCTAATAATTCGAAATGTAAAGCATCCCAACCCAAAGAGAGACTCCCACTTTGAATCTGCCATTTTGGAGAAGGAATTTGCTGATAAGGAGGATTGATTAAGGTTAGTGCTAAATTCTGTTGTCGAATAACCCCGGCGCTGGTCTTAACTGCTTGTGAAGTAACCTCTTGAATTAAAAGCAGTTGTTTGGAATCATCTGCCCAGAGTCCCATTTTACCATTATTAAGTGTAGTAGTTTTTTTGGTGCGAAGTGAATATATTTTTACTTGACCATTTTCATTAAAAGTAAAGCTTTTCCCATCGGGTGCCCAATGTAATTCGGTGATAGTATTATTCTTAGTTTTAATTCCTGGGTAGATTAGTTGAGGTTTTTGGGATAATTTTCCCAAGCCAAGTTGCCCTGATTGGTTGCGGAAAAGATAGAGTTCGCCATGTGGTTGTTTGCTGCCTTCACTGGCTAAAAACCAGTTTTCATTACTGAAAATAGTAGTCATAATGGAATTAAAAGGGCGAATTGCCGGACGACTAGCTTGGTTAATAATTGTGAAAAATAAAGGTAGAATAAAGAGTAAGCTGAGATCAACCAAGGTTCTTTTAGTAAATTGTATTTTAAAGGTTTGTAGTCTTTGGGTGTTAAGAAAATGAGCAAGGTTGCTGAAGAAAATAATTAAAATGGAAGTTATCAGTATTAATAAGAGTAAACCTTCTGTTCTCTGAGGTGGGGCACTGAAATTAATCAAAAGCCAGGCAATTGCTTGAAACCAAGCTAATCCGAACCAGCTGGCGACGAAAGGAATTGTTAATAATGCTCCCAGAAGTTTGAGAGGTCCTTTGATATAGAGCCCAACAGTAAAGCTAGTTGTATAAACAAGCCAGGTGAGAATGAGTAGTCCACTGAAAAAGAAAGAACTAAAATCACTGAGGATAGGGAAACGTACTACTTTGGGAGTTAAGGTGAGTGACCAGAAATAAACTGCAGGAAGCAAGAAAAGCAGTCCGCTAAAATATTTACTCTGAATAATCTGAGAAATACTTAAGGGTTTGGTAAGTAAAAAATCTTTAGTCTGATTATTCTCTTCAAGGTCGAAGGCTTGTAATCCATATGCACCCGCCAAGGATAGTGGAATTGCTCCGGCTAAGATCTGTGCCCATTTTGGATCGAGCCAGCCATTTAAAACTTTATTGCAGATCACGATGATTCCTAAACATAAAAAAGGGAAAAGGTAAATAACTATATTTTGTTTTAGTTCTTTCTGCAAGAGGTGTTTGGAGATCTTCATGACTTTAATCCTCCACTGCAGAAAAAGAGAAAAGCTTCTTCTAGAGTTGCTGGTTGATGTGGTGGTGGCGTGGATAGAGTAGTAAGTTTGGTAGCGTCAAATAATAAGGTATCTGCTTCCCCGGTAAAGACACCACCCTGACTTTCCCAGGCGCTTTGGTTGGTAGCAGAGACTTGTATTTTGACCACTTGTTGGCAGATCTCGTCAATGCTTCCTAGGGCGCGAATTTGCCCGTCATAGAGAATGGCTACTTTTTCGGAGACTAATTTGACATCGGCCAGATTGTGAGTTGAGAAAAAAACAGTACGTTTCTCGGCGCGTAGATCTTTCAAGATTACCTGCAAAAACTCATGCTGTGCCACTGGATCCAGTCCGGTCATTGGTTCATCCAGAATTAATAGATCTGGTTTAGGGGCGAGTGCCAGCAAAAGTGCGAGTTTGACTGTTTGCCCTTTAGAGAGTGTCCCGATTTTGGCATGAAGATCCAACTTGAAACGTTCCAAATATTGAGCGGTCAGTGTATCATCCCAGCGTGGATAGAGTGCTTTGCAGAAATTAATGATTTCTCTGACCCTCATCCAGGTATATAGTCCCTGTTCTTCGGAGACATAACCAATTCGTTCGCGTAACTGGATTCCAAACTGATAAGGCTCACTGCCTAAAACCGAGACTTCTCCGGTAGTTTTAGGAATTAAACCTAATAATGTTCGGATTAGACTGGTTTTGCCAGCACCATTAGTACCCAGCAGGGCGAAGATTGTTCCCGGAGATACCTGAAGATCGATTCCTTTCAAAACTTCTTTACGACCATAATTTTTCGTTAGTTGATTACAACTGATTACTGCATCCATCTGCTTCACTCCCTTGTAAATTAATATCGGGAGTTACTTTCAAAAACTTAAGCAAGAAAATATCTATCTGGAATTGAATGATTGGTAGCTCAGAGATGATTCTATGGAAGCTATTAGTGAGTTTATGTAATGTTTTTGTAAAATTGATAGAATAGTTCTTGATAAACTCACAAAAAAATGTTAAACTTACAATTAAAGTTACTCGAATATAACACGAGGGGAGAATTCAAAATGGAAAAAGAGCAAAATGCTTGTCTGGAAACACCAGATGTTCTGTTTGGAAGTTGTGTTTTTAATGATACGGTAATGCGTGCTAGACTACCTAAAAATACCTATAAAGCTTTACGACGTACCATTGATCAAGGTCTACCATTAGAAACTACAGTGGCTGATGTAGTAGCTAATGCAATGAAAGATTGGGCGCTAGAAAAAGGTGCGACCCATTTTACTCATTGGTTTCAACCAATGACCGGAATTACTGCGGAAAAACATGATGCCTTTATTTCTCCAACTGCTGATGGACGAGTTATTATGGAATTTTCCGGTAAAGAATTGATTAAAGGTGAACCGGATGCTTCTTCATTCCCATCTGGAGGATTACGCGTGACCTTTGAAGCACGTGGATACACTGCTTGGGATTGTACCTCACCTGCTTTTATTAAAGATGATACACTCTGTATTCCAACGGCATTCTGCTCTTACACTGGTGAAGCGCTAGACCAAAAAACTCCTTTACTCCGTTCGATGGAGGCTTTATCAAAGGAAGCTTTACGAGTATTGCGTCTTTTAGGGAATACAACTACTAATAAAGTGACTAGCACTGTAGGCCCAGAACAAGAATATTTCTTAATTGATAAAAAAGTATATGACCAAAGAAAAGACTTAATCTTAGCGGGTCGTACTTTATTTGGTGCTAAACCAGCTAAAGGTCAAGAACTTGAAGATCATTATTTTGGAATTTTAAAAGAACGTGTTTCTAATTATATGAAAGAAGTTGACCGTGAGCTCTGGAAACTTGGTGTTTTTGCTAAAACCAAGCATAACGAGGTTGCTCCGGCACAGCATGAGATTGCACCAATCTTTTCTACCACTAATGTTGCAACGGATCATAATCAATTGGTAATGGAGATTTTGCAGAAAATCGCCTTTAAACATGATTTAGTCTGTCTTTTGCATGAGAAGCCATTTGCAGGTGTTAATGGTTCTGGTAAGCATAATAACTGGTCAATGTCTACTGATGACGGACAGAATCTTTTAGAACCAGGAAAAACTCCCCATGAAAATGAGCAGTTTTTACTCTTTTTAAGTGCAGTAATTCAAGCAGTTGACGAATATGCTGATTTACTACGTGCTTCAGCAGCTAATGTTGGCAATGACCATCGTTTAGGAGCAAATGAAGCTCCACCTGCGATCATCTCGATCTTCTTGGGTGAACAGTTGGGCGATATCATGGAGCAATTACAAAATGGCGGAGCAAAAAGCTCAAAAATCGGTGGCGAACTGAAGATTGGTGTTTCCACTCTTCCAACCTTACCTAAAGACACCACTGATCGTAATCGTACTTCACCATTTGCGTTCACAGGTAATAAATTTGAATTTCGTATGGTGCCATCTTCAGCATCGATTGGAATGCCAAATGTAGTTTTAAATACCATTGTTGCGGAGACTTTGTCAAGAATTGCAGCACGACTGGAAAAAGCAAGCGATCTCCAAGCAGAAGTGGGCAAGATTATTACTGAAGTTGCTAAACAACACAATCGAATTGTTTTCAATGGTAATAACTATTCAGAAGAATGGGTTAAGGAAGCTGCTAAGCGCGGACTACCCAATATCTCCTCAACAGTAGAAGCAATTAAAGCATGGAATACCAAGCCGGCATTTGAACTTTTCGAGAAACATCAAGTTTTGAGTGCGCCAGAGTTACATTCGCGTTATGAGATCTTCTTGGAGATTTATATTAAAAAGATTAATATTGAAGCATTGACAATGCTGGATATGGCAAAACGTCAGATTATGCCAGCGGTAATGAATTATATGGGTAAGGTTTCTAATGATGCACTGGCTTTAAAGACTGTTGCCCCTAAGATCAGCACTGGAGTACAAGAAACCTTGTTAGCTGAGTTAACCGAAAGTCTCATCAGCTTAGATGCAAAAATTAAAGAACTGGAAGCAGCTTTAGCTGAAGAAAGTGAGCATGGAGAGGCTCAGAAACATGCTGAATATTATCGTGATGTAGTCTTTGCGAAAATGGGTGAACTGCGTCAAGTGGCAGATCATCTGGAGACAATGGTTGATGCAAAAATGTGGCCATTCCCGACCTATGCCGATATGTTATTTAATATTTAATGATTCGCGTTTACCAAGAGAGAATTAGCAATAATGCTGGTTCTCTCTTTTTTTAATTTTTGCAGGGGAAGAACTGTAGATGTCGAAATTCTTTTTTGAGCCGAGAAAAGTTGATTTTACATATTTCACTGGGGAGGTTTGGCGTCATGCATAAAAAATATTTTTACTTACTAGTCGGCGCAGGATTGCTGATCTCTTTTTGGTTTGGTTTTTACCTAGTAGTAAAAACTAAAGATCTATCCAAAGAATCACTTGATTATGCCACCTTAATCAGCAGTTTAAGGAATTGTGGTCTGCAAGTTGAAGAAATCGACACAACTAATGATTCGGTGGAAACCTCTTTGTTCTCAAATGAAACTAAACATCTAGCGGTAAATGGTTTTCCGATCCTAGTTTATGAGTTTGAGAATACGCTTCAGGCAGTTAAGGCAGGGAAAAAGATTTCTAATAAAGGATACCAGATTGGTGAAGTAAAGCTGGGATGGGTTGAGCAACCTCACTTTTATCAAAAAGATCGTTTGATTGTAGGATATATTGGAAAGATTTCGATAATTTTAGAGAATTTGCAACAGCTTTTGGGTGAACCATTGAACCATTAGATAGTGTTTTTGGAGAAGATAATTTATGATAACGGCGCGTAAAACCCATGACTTTAGTCACTGGGATATAAGCGCACTTTGTTTTAAAAATTCCTTGACAACACATAGCATGTATAGTCTAATGTGTATAGAAAGGAGTTGATTCATTTGAAAAATTTTC
>JBFYZC010000181.1:0-3597 GCA_041309705.1 Bacillota bacterium
CCCAAGAGAGATCGTCTTCGTTATCACGCGAACCATAGAAACCATCACTGTTGCCTAAACCACGATATTTTCTGGCAAATTCATATAAAGCTTTGGAATATTTCAAACATTTTTCCGCATAAGCTGGATCAACATCCTGATAGTTAAGATACATCAAAGCCAGTGATGCTGCTGCTTCAGCCGCCTGATCTCCCGCCGGATTACTGGCGGTGGCAAACTCAGCGGTACGTTTGTATTTCGAGGAGAGTTGCAGTTCTGGTGGACCCCAGTAGTTATGATCGACCGTGCCTTGTCCCACCATATAACAAAACGCTACTACTTCACCATCTTTATTAATGAAGGTCGAACGGAGGAAGTAGTCAGTGAACCATTTCAAAGCCTCTAACATATGAGCTTCTTGCTTAGTTTCTTTAAAAGCTTCACGAAATTCATAAAATCCCCAGCCCAAAGTGGAAGCAGCATATCCTTGTGGTAGACCGAATTTTACATGATCACCAGCGTCATGATAACCGCCACTCAGGTCAACACAACCATCGCCATCTGGATCAAAGAGCTCCTGATATTGATCGATCAATGCACCTGGCAGATTAGTTTCGGTACGTAGATTCATCTTCGCATCACCGACGTGACAATCACCACGCCAATCGAGATGACCTCCGCTAATTCCTACGCCGCACTTCTCGGCATCATAAAAGTAAATTGACTTTTGTAGTGCTTCTGCATAGTTGTGAGCTTTGGGCTCTGCTGCGTTTACTTTAGGAGCCAATAAAACTGTACACGCTAAAAGACCTGTTAAAACTGCAGTTGAAAATTCAAATGTCTTCGACTTCAAAACAAACCCTCCTCTTATTGGTTATCATTTTATGTAATTTTTAGGAGCTAGCCTCAATGAGTAAAACTCACCTCTTCTAACTCCTAAAGTTTTTTATAACTCGACGCCCCAGATTAAATTATTACTCAGATAGACCAGGGTATTCTCCCATTCAATGTAGTTTGCCAAGCCTGAATTGAATGAATAGTCATTCGCTTGATTATAGTTACTCCAATCAGTTTTCGCAAATCTAGATTGAATCTCCAATGCTTGCCCTGGATCAATTTTACCCGCATCTGCTGCAAAGCTAAGCTCCAAATAGTAATCTGCATTTTCTTTTGGTTGTTCAAGTTTGACAAATTTACTAATCACAGTCACTCCACGATATGCTCCATTGCCACTTACTGAAGAATGATCACACCAATAATTTTGAGCTTTGTCTCCATCAATGGTATAGTAGTATCTAATCTTCAAGTTGGCTAAATCAATCGCATTACGTCCGGTGTTAGTCACCTTGATCTTTGGTGTTAAAGAACCAGCATTAACAGAAGTATTACAGTTATACATCTCAAGTTTCACTGGTTTTGGAGTTGGTGACGGAGTTGGGGATGGGATTGGCGATGGTGATGGAACAATCGTCCCTGATGGTAATGGACTTGGAGTTGGCTCACCACCAAATAAAATTGCATAAGTACCATTAGCAATGGCGATATCACATTGTGCCCAGAAACGATGGTAATTAAATTCAGGTGCTTTGCCTGCCTTGTAAGCAGTCTCAAGTTTCTGATAATCCGGATCTTGTTTGTATTTAGAACGAATCTCATTAAATTTGACCCCTGGTTTAATCACATCACCATTGGGCATCTTGCCTTGCCAGCCATTTGGAATATAGACGGTCTGTTCAAAGAAACGTTTGTAATCTTCACGTTTCTCGGTAACTGATAGACCTTTTTCATCCCGATATAAGATCCACATACGGTCTAAGAGTTCTTTCGCTAAAACACGAGCTGCATCATCATAAGTATGCCATTTCTTAGTACCAGCACTATAGTATAACAACGCATTAGAAAGTGAAGCCGCAATTCCCAGATCCTGTCCGTAATCAACCACTTCTACATGTAAGTTATGATTTTCTTTCGCTTCACCAGTCCAAGTTTCCGGTTGACCAGTCCAGTCGAGCTTATTTGGAATTGCAAAACCATTATTAGCAGTTAGTTTAACTTCTGATTTTACCCAGCGAACCCATTTCTCCAAAAGTTTTCCGACCGCTTCATCACCCGTTAAATAGTAATACTCAGCGACACGTTGCATTGACCAAGCTTGCATTCCAAACCAGGTATTACTGCCGGGATCATGATAAACCGGATTTGGAACATACGCCATGCCATAGAAAGTAGCTGTCTCATCAGGATATTTTTCATAACGACCATTCCAAGAGTTGGTTGCACCACCAGCAATTGCACCTTCAGCAGATTGCAACCATTGATAGAATTCCAATTGACGTGTTAAACTTTTTTCCCAATCTTTAGTGCCATTCGTTGATTTTGGTTTAAAATCTGCTTGAGTACTTAGTACCCAGGCTGCCATGGGGTTTTGATAGCCAAAGTGATTATGGCTACACCCAATCTTCCATGACCATTTATCACCAACCGCACCACCCCAGGCATAGTACCAGGATAACAAGTAATGACAACCATCATAATAGTTACCACCCGTTGACTTATCCTGACAGCCAATCTTTTTAAAATACTTATCAAACATTGCATATCTTAAATAGTCGCCCATCTTGGAAGCTTTACCTACTAATGGTGCGACATCTGCACCTTGCTCTTTTGCCCATTGATCTGCCCAATACATTGCTTGAACGGCACGAGCATCGGCGTCTGGTGCATTGGTATAACGCCATTGTTTCGCATAGCTCTTATCACCAGTAAAGAGATCCAAGAAGCCATTTGGTCCGCCCCATTTAAACTCTTCCCATGAAGGTTGGGGGACTGTCTCCCAGACTGATTCCTGTTCGCCTCTTTGGAAAGTATTGATATACGAGGGACGACCAACACCATCACCACGTTTACCAAAACCATACCAGTTATCAACATCCAAGAGCCAATGCATTCCATAGATCTGTTTGGTACCATATGCCATTGCTAGCTCACTCGAGATTGGATCTTGTCCTACATTATTGCTAAAATCTAATTGACTAGGATAGTTATCAGGAAGTTCCCATTCGGCAGCATATGAAGCTGGTTTGGAAGAATTGTAATCCACAATTGGTTGATCCAAAGTAGTTGGAATCATATATTTCTCAGTAACATCCCAAGCAGTCGTTAATTTAGTCCAGTCTTTGGAGAATTTACCATACATCGCCTCTAGCCACATGTAGTAACTAAAAGCTTCGCTGGTAGTCTCATGCCCATAATCAGGAGCTTCACACATTAAAGTCTCAATTGAATGATAGGGAATTCCTTCGGGACTGAAATAACCATTCTCGGCATTATGCAGTTCACCATAGAGTTCCATAAATCTAGCGCGATATTTGTCTGCATCATTAGTTGGGTTTAAATCAGCTTTTACGATAAAACATGGTAAACAACAAACACTCAATCCCAGAGCCATTACTGCCAAAAAAATTGGCTTTTGTAATTTCATTAAATTTGCCCCTTTCATTTTGTTATATTTTACAAAAAGGTTTTTATTTTATCATAGAGACGCATAATCGCGTCTCTATGAATTATCAACTATATATTTTCCGGTAAAGATCTTTCATTTTGTCAAGTGAAAATATC
>JBFYZC010000182.1:0-2548 GCA_041309705.1 Bacillota bacterium
TCAGTCCATTCTGGCTCTTGTCGTTTCAAGCTTTTCTCGGCTAATTCACTAACCTGAGCAGCAAATATTTTTGCGCTCAGATCATTCTCATTTGACATTCGATTCACCTCTTGATCTGTAAAGCAAGTTCTCTGCCACGTTCTGCTGCCGCGATCGCAGCTTTAGTAATGGTCGCTTTAAATCCCCCTTGCTCTAATTCAAACAAAGCAGCTGCTGTGGTTCCGGCTGGCGAGGTCACCTCATTTCGTAGTACTGCTGGATGTTCACCCGACTGTTCCACTAAAGCCGCACTCCCCAAGACTGTTTGCGTGACCAAAAATTTAGCAGTTTCACGATTTAAACCCAGCAAGACTCCTGCATCAGATAGTGCTTCAATAAAAGAATAAACATAAGCTGGTGCACTACCGCTTAAAGCAATTACTGCATTCATCTGCGCTTCCATAACTTCAATCGACTGACCTACCGCATCAAAAATCTGCTTCACGAAATCAGCATCATCTGTAGTAGCTGCTTTCCCCAAACAATAAGCCGATACACCTTGTCCAATCCGCGCTGGAGTATTGGGCATTACCCGTACTACTCTAACTTCAGGCAGCGCTTCTTCTAATAAAGACAAAGTAATTCCCGCAGCAATTGAAATTACTAGGTGTCGCTGATCCAATAGCAATGTCAACTCTAGTAGCAATCCTGGCAAAATCTGTGGTTTAACTGCCAGAATAATTGTTTGACAACAACGTGCTAATTCAGTTAGATCAGTAGTACTGTTCACTCCCAATTCAGATGTTAAAGTCTGACGCTTTGTTTGATCCGATTCAACTAAATAAATTTCTGTTGCTTGAAATAAATCAGCCTTTAACATTCCTTTCAGGAGTGCCGAACCCATTGCTCCGCCTCCAATAATTCCTATCCCCAATTAAATCAACCCCTTAACGTTCACGATCATGATTACGGAAAAACGATGCTGATGAAGAAATATTGCTTGTCCCACGTTCTTTTTCTCTTAGTTCTGAACGTAATGGTGCGGAAACCTCAACGTTTGGTGGCGTAAATAAAAAGATTGAACCACTCACCTTTTGCATCGTTCCTTCCAGAGCATAGACTGCACCACTCATAAAATCAGCAATTCGACGTGCTACAGCCTTGTCTGTTTCTTCCAAATTGAGAATCACTGCGCGCCGATTCTTCAAATGATCTACAATTGTCTGTACATCATCAAAGTTTGATGGATCACTAATCACCATTTTGACTGATTTGCTTGAGTTGGCAAGGCTCACTAATTTTGGTTCTCGCTCTCTTTCACGCACTGTTTCACGCCCTCGCTCATGATCATAGTAATCACGACCTGACGCTTCGCCGTAAGTTGAGCCAAATTCATCTGCACTTTCTACTACCTCAGGTTCAAACCCAAAAAAATTCAAAACTTTCTCAAGCGTTCCTTTATGCATTTCTTCCCTGTTCCCTTCATCCTCGTTGTCGATTTTTCTTGGCATCCGACTACACCTCCGCGTTTTCGTCAGACTAAATCATGAATGAATTCTATTATTGTTCTTACTTAAAAATAAGGAATTCAAAAAACATCTGATACTGCATTGCCAAGTACGAGAAGAAGAAATTTTAACATTTCAAAATCAATCAGCCTATACTTTTCATCTTTCCCTCAGGTCGCTCTCTCCCCTGATCATTTGTTATCAAATAACGCAGTACCAATTCTCACCAAACTCGCGCCTTCTTCAATTGCCACTTCAAAATCATTACTCATTCCCATCGAAAGCTCCTGCCATGTCGTAATAGATTCACGTATGGCAATTTCATCAAATAGTTCACGTAATTTTCTAAAAACTGGACGCACCAGCTCCGGATCAGCTACTTCAGGTGCAATCGTCATCAATCCCATAGGAATAAGACGCTTGTCCTGCTTAATCTGTTCCAAAAGATTATCTAATCCCATAGGATCAATCCCATGTTTACTAGCCTCACCTGCAACATTCACTTGGATCAACAATTTAACAACTTGATCCAATTTGACAGCCTGTTTTGATAATTCACTTACCAACTCAGGGCGATCCACTGAATGAATTAGATCAAAATTTTTCAAGGCTGATCTGACTTTATTCGTTTGCAAGGTACCAATTAAATGTTTGATTGGTTGAAATTTTAACTGAGAAAATCTTTCTGCTGCTTGCATAACACGACTTTCACCAATCTCAGTAATTCCTGTCTCCAAAGCCTCATTGATCTGGGCTGGAGATACATATTTAGTAACCGCGACCAGCCGAATGGTGGCTGGATCGCGATTCACTCTCTCTGCAGCAGCTTGCATGCGCTGCTTGATTTGAAAAATATTATTCATAATCGTCATAATTTAACCACGTCCACCAAGAATTCCCCCGTATCTAAACCTTGCTCGCGAATCGAGAGCGAAGGAGGGGGATGAATTGGTTGGTTTTTATAGCAAAGACTCTCAAGTTTTGCTCTGGAACCAACAAACCAGTTATTTTCCCTTCGCCAAAGTTGGAAAGGCTTCGCAATGTGGTTGACCGCTCCTTAC
>JBFYZC010000183.1:0-4783 GCA_041309705.1 Bacillota bacterium
CAATTCATAGGATTTATTATGCCACTTCACCTGATGGTCTGACTTGGACTAAATATAATAATAATATTCCATCAGCTTCCGACGCCACTTCCACTGATGGGCGAATTCCTTTAGGTACCAGTGGTAAAGGTGATGATGTTCATGCTCATACCCCCTCAGTGATTAAAGATGGTGATACTTATAAAATGTGGTATACAGGGTATGATGGGGCAACTTATAGAATTTTTTATGCTACTTCACTTGATGGTCTGACTTGGACTAAATATAATAATATTATTCCATCGGCTTCCGACGCCACTTCCACTGATGGGCGAATTCCTTTAGGTAATAGCGGTACAGGTGATGATGTTCATGTCTTTACCCCTTCAGTGATTAAAGATGGTGATACTTATAAAATGTGGTATGCAGGGTATGATGGGGCAAATTATCGGTTTTTTTATGCTACTTCACCTGATGGTCTGACTTGGACTAAATATAATAATAATATTCCATCAGCTTCCAACGCCACTTCCACTGATGGGCGAATTCCTTTAGGTACCCGTGGTAAAGGTGATGATGTTCATTTATATACTCCTTCAATTATTAAAGATGATGATACTTATAAAATGTGGTATGCAGGGAATGATGGGGCAAACACGAGAATTTTTTATGCTACTTCACCTGATGGTCTGACTTGGACTAAATATAATAATAATATTTCATCGGCTTCCGATAATACTTCCACTGATGGGCGAATTCCTTTAGGTAATAGCGGTACAGGTGATGATAATCTTTCCTATTACCCTTCAGTGATTAAAGATGGTGATGCTTATAAAATGTGGTATGCAGGGTATGATGGGGCAAACGCGAGAATTTATTATGCTACTTCAACTTCTACTCCAACTAATATTGCTGGTAATTTAACTGTTTTAAGTGGAGTTTATCATCCGATAGCATTAAATTTAACTGGCACTAATCAAACCATCTCTCTCAATGCTTCCACCACTGTTGGATTATTAACTAAAACGGTTGAGTCGGCGGACACTCTCACTTTTGACACTACCGGCGAGCTTATTGTCACCGGCACTACTACTCTTAAGGGAGTGGAGGGGGCGGTGCTGACATTGGCCTCAGTGAGCCCGGGAAATTATTGGTATTTTAATCCTCAAGGCGAAAGAGATCTTGCCTATCTTTCGGTTTCTGATTCATATCATACGAATGCGGACAATATTATTGATAGTACAGAAATGATTAGTGTGGCGGATGGTGGACATAATATAAACTGGCTATTTGGGGCTGTTTCCAACGTTCTCGTTACTATCCTTTCCTCTGGTACGCAAATAGCTACTACCACAATACCAACTACAATCAATCAAAATTTGGGCGGAGCATTTAAGTTTTTATCAACTGGTGGTAATGCGGATATTACTTCTCTTAAAATTAAACAAAACGGTTCGGTGGCGACTAGTACTTTTGCTAATGTTCAATTATTTTACAAAAATGCGAATGAAGATGGATCTTGTTCTGCCATCAAACCGGAGGCGGACACTATTTTCTTTGGTGATCTGAGTAATTTTGATGCTAGCAGTACGGCTAGCACTACGGCCGGGACACCAATGACACTCGTTGCTGGTACGAGCACTTGTTTATATATCACATATGATTTAATTGGTGAATATAGTACCTCGACTTTAGGTCAAAGTGTAGATTTTGAAATAACTAATCCCTCCACAGATATTGGCGTGACGGGCGGAACGGTGACAACTAATAATACAGTTAATATCACTGGGCGGACAATGGTCTCCACTAATCGTATTATTTCAATGTTATCTCTCCATATGTCCAATGCTGATGAAGATCCAACCGTCTTTTATTTACAAAACGACGCCGTGTGGAAGATGGTTCACGGAGGCACGCCAGTACGTTTAACCAATCCTAATCTGAAAGTGCATAATTTAACTTTCACTAATATGACCAACACCAATACCAATATTGGTGGTGTCGTAAAAATACAACTCACTATTTCCAACGTAGACATTGGAGCTGAAAACTCCTTCCTCAATGTCACACGGACTTTACAAACCACCGCGACATTGCAGGCGTGGAGCGTAGAAAATTGATTCTTGCATAATTATAAATAATATGGTAACTTATGAAGATTATGAAAAAAGATATCCATCCAATATATTTTCCAAAAGGTGAAACCACTTGTGTCTGTGGGGCAAAATATCATATTGGTTCGACAAAAGAGGTAATAGCTGTGGAAATTTGTGCTACTTGCCACCCATTTTATACTGGTAATGATAAAGTCCTTGATACTGCAGGTAGAGTAGAGAAGTTCAAAGCCCGCCGTTCAGCTGCTAAAACTCCTGCAAAAAAGAAGAGTGCTAAGTAAGTAAAATAGAACCGGATTATCCTTTTTTTGACCCGCATAATTTTCTGCTGAAAATTTGATCAGGACTCACGCCGTCGCGGTCCTAAGCTCCAAAAAAAGAATAATCCAGTTCTATTTTTTTGTGTTACAATTAATAATATGACAATAGAAGAATTTAAAAATAATAAAAAGACCAGTTATTTAGCGGATGAGTATTTACGTTTAGACAGTGAGGAAACTTCCGTTAAAGAAATGTTGGCTCAAGACAAAAGCATGGATGAGATGGCTAATGAAGAGCTGGCAACTTTGAAGTCTCAAAAAGAAGTTATTTGGAATCAGATGGAGAATATTTTGACGGTTGAAAAACAGGAAGAGGAATTTCCCAATGAAGTTATTATGGAAGTTAGAGCTGGTGTGGGTGGTGATGAAGCAGCTTTGTTTGCGGAAATGCTTGCTAAAATGTATTCAGGCTATGCCGGTATAAAAGGTTGGAGCTTTACCCCGTTGGATGAGAGCCGGAATGATATTGGTGGTTATAAAGAAGCCAGTTTTGAAATTAAAGGTTTGGGTGTTTATAAAGAACTGCGTTATGAAACAGGTGTGCACAGGATTCAACGCGTGCCAGAAACGGAGAAGAACGGCCGGGTCCATACTTCTACTGCATCTGTGGCAGTTTTGCCTATTCGAAAAAAAAGCTCATTAGAAATCAAGCCAGCTGACCTGTTTATAGAATTTTCTCGCGCTGGAGGCAAGGGTGGGCAGAATGTGAACAAAGTGGAAACTGCGGTGCGTATTGTGCACAAGCCATCAGGACTTGAGGTGCGTTGTGTGGCGGAACGTAGTCAGTCTAGAAATAAAGAAAAAGCGATGACTATTTTGCAGGCTAAATTAGAATTGCAAAAATCAGAAGCAGATGCTATTCAATTTGCTAAAGAAAGAAAAGATCAAATCGGTACCGCTGACCGTTCTGAAAAAATCAGGACTTATAATATTTTGCAGGATAGGATAACTGATCACAGGGTTAAGCAGTCTTGGTATAATATTGAGAAAATCATGCAAGGTGAGGGGATGAGTTATATAATCAAATATGTTGGGGAAAATATAGGTAATCCTGTGCAAGATAAAGATAATTTAAGTGGTCAAGATGATGAGGTTTAAGAGTTGCATTTTTAGGCTTAATTTGATAGGATGTTCTAACTTATGGAAGAAACAAAAAAGATAAATAACGAGAGAATTAATGAGATGTTTGAAGCCGGAGCTCATTTTGGTTATTCTAAAACCAGGAGACATACTAGCGTTGCACCCTATATTTTTGGAGTTAAAAACAAAGTAGAAATAATCAATCTTGAAAAGACTGAGGAATTATTAGAAAAAGCTTTATCTTTTATTGCTACTTTAGCTAAAGAAGGGAAGCAAGTATTATTTATTGGTGGCAAAAATGAAGCAAGATCTGCTTTGAAATTAGCTGCCGAATCAGTTGGTCAACCTTATGTTGATGGACGTTGGATTGGTGGAACTTTGACAAATTTTTCTGAGATAAAGAAAAGACTTAATAAACTTGAAGATCTAACCAAACAAAAAGAGAAAGGTGAATTATCAAAGTATACAAAAAAAGAGAGATTGATGATTGACAAAGAGATTGAAAATTTAAACAGATTCTTTTTTGGTATCTTACCGATGAGAGATTTACCTAAAGCAGTAGTTGTCATTGATTCAAAGAAAGAAATCCTCGCAGTAAAAGAGGCGCAAAAGATGAATATTCCAGTAATTGCTCTTTGTGGCACAGATTGTGATGTCTCAGAAATAAATTATCCTATTGTTGCCAATGATTCCTCTGTTTCTAGTATTACTTTTTTCCTTGAAAAAATATCTAAAACTTATCAAAAAGCCAAGGTTCTTAAGGCTTAGACTGTAATTTAAACCTTGGTGATTATATTTTAATGGCTTTTTCTTTTGAAAAATAGTATAATTGTGATCACTTAAAAGTTAATTAATATCCCAAACTAAAATTAAAGTTTTGGTCGGATAAGAAAAATATGTCAATTACAACTGAACAGGTCAAAGAGTTAAGAGATATGACAGGGCTATCTATTATGCAATGTAAGAAGGCCTTAGAAGAAGCTGATGGCGATATATCCAAAGCTAATATTCTTTTACAGAAAAAAGGGGCTGGTATAGCAGCTAAGAAGGCAGACAGGAATCTTGGAGCAGGAAGAGTGGCTTCATATGCTCATTCTACTGGTAATATAGCTTCTCTAGTTGAGCTTTTGTGTGAGACAGATTTTGTGGCTAAAAATGAAGAGTTTGGCGCTTTGGCATACAATATTGCTATGCAGGTGACCGCCACAAATCCTGAATTTTTAAAGAGGTCAGATATTCCAGAAAAAGTAAGAAAGGAGGCAGAGGAAGTTTTTATGAAAGAAGTTGAAG
>JBFYZC010000184.1:0-3097 GCA_041309705.1 Bacillota bacterium
TAATCTCAACCTTTCTGCAATAACTGCCGATCTTGATTAAAATAGAATCTTTGGAGTAGCAATGAAACACAGAACCATCTTCGAGGCAGGATTTAGCTTGTTTGAAACAGTGGTCGCGACATTTTTGGTTGGGCTGTTGGTCACGGGGATGTTGATGCTCTGGGAGCTGGTGTTAACACGGGAGACGGTTTTTACTCAAACTAATCAGGCAAAGATGAATTTAGCAGTGGCTTATGAGATTACTGCACGTAGCTTACGTGGGCAAGCCAAGCGTACTAGTTTGCGCGTGCTTCCTGAACAGACTGGGATTAATTTTATTGGTCAGGATCAGCAAGAGTGGAGTTTTCGCCAGGTAGGGCAGGATTATCTAAAGATTCATGATGGGCGAAGCGAAGTGCTTTTGGTGGGAAACTGCGCTAAGGTCTGGTTTAAGGTGGAGCAAGATCAAGTTAGAGTGAGTTTGACCTTAATTAATAATGCGCGGCTTGAAGGATTAGTCAAGGTGAGAAATCCATGAATAGTAAGGAAATAAATTCTGAAGCAGGTTATGTCTTAATTTTGGTGTTAGTGGTGATTACAGTGCTCACTTTGGTGAGTGCTAACCTCTTAAATCAGACAGTGGGGTATTCTTTTCTGACAGAGCGTAGAGTTAGTAGTGTACAGGCATTAGCACTGGCGGAGAATGCCGCTTTAGAAGCATTATGGGAATTAAAACGGAATCCTGATTATCGTGGTGCACAGAGTTACATATATCAGGAAGGTGCGTCACGTTATGAGATTATTGATCCTACCTGGGGAAGTAATGATCTTAGTTTAACGATCTTTGGATATGGTACGGTGGGAAAGTATCAGACCAGAATACGTCTTTTGGTAGCGCGACCGAATCTGCAGGGGAGATTTACAATTACTAAATGGCTTGAAGATCCTTAAAGGAGTTAGCCGATGAAGAATATTCAGGTGACATGTTTGTCATTTATGGAAGATAAAATTGAGGTAGCAGTAGTCGAGAGTGCGACCGGCAGAGTAGTCTATCAGGAGAAACTCCAGCTGGAGCTAGGGGTTTGTGATCATTCGGGAGTGATCTTCCAGCCGGAGCTGGTATCAGTACAACTAAAACAGTTAATCTATGAAAAAAAATTACCACTAACGACCCGAGTGATCTTGCCTTTGAAATATCTGGAGCTGAAGCTACTCACTTTACCAATTGTGCCTGCTGCGGAGATGAAGTTGATCATTCAAGCGGAAGCAGAACGGGAGAGTATCTTTAGTTTTGCGGAAGAGCCAATTCTGGTGGCGTCAGAGATTATTGGCGAGGTAAAAGAGCAGCGGCAAGTATTGGTGGCAACCATTCCGCTAAAAGTAATTGAGCGACTGGAGGAGACTTTACGTGCCACCCCGTTGCGTCTGGTAGCACTGGAACCAAGCTGGAAGAGTCTCCAACGTTTGCTGGAGTTTGAGACGGAATTGATGGAGCCTTGTCTGATAGTCGCTGCCGACGAGGAGCAAAGTGAGCTTTATATCTATGATCGACCACAACTGCTTTTCTGGCGCTATCTAGGGACGGGTACAGCAAAGCGAGAGTCACTGAATGAGGAGATTGCTGCTTCGCTGGAGCATTTTCGGAAACGTCTGGAATTACCGCAGCAGATTCAAAAGTTAATTGTTTGTGGCAATTTGCCAGAGTTAGAGGTGGAAACGGAGTATCAATGGCAGCGAATTTCATTACCACAGACAAATTGGTTGAGCGGAAGTGGTTTGGCGGGAGAGCATTGCGCGGAGTTTGATTTTCGTCAGGGAAATTCATTGGAAGAAGGGCAAAAATATCTTAGCTATGCGCCATGGATTAGTCTGGGCTTACTTTTATTAAATCTGATCCTGGGTTTTTATCTCTGGCATGAGCGAGCTGAGAATCAGCGATTACAACAAAATGTAATTCGTTTGCAACGGAAATTTTTAGCGGAGAAGACCAGATTAAATGAGTTGCGACAGTTGAGTGATTCGCGTCAGAAACAGTTGGTGTCAGTGCAATTAAGTCCTTTATTAAGCAAGTTGCAATATTTATTGCCAGATGGTTTACGGTTTGAGAAATTAACGATTGACCCTCAAACGCAACAGATGGAGCTGATTGGGATTTCTTTCTCAGCCGCTAATCTGGAAAATTTTTTAGAAAAATTAACGAGGGTTGCTAAAGTCAATTTGTTTAAGAATTTTGAAACCAGACGAATTGTGCGGAATAATCTTGATTGTGTTGATTTCCGTGTGAAGATGCTCTTAGTAGGGATTGAAGATGGGCGTTAAAGTGAAAGTAATGCTCTGGTCAGGCGGGATCTTGATCATGTTGCTTTTGGGAGTAGTAAGCTACAGTCAGCAGCAGACGGAAGCGAAATTCCAGCGAGAGCTGTTGTTAAAAGAGAAAGACTTAACGAAGCAGATCGGTTCTGCTATCAAGGAACAAGAGAAGTTGAGCAGTAGTTTACCAGCTAAGCAACATTCTGAGGTAATGATGGTTTATCAATATTTAGAGCAGCAGGCTAATCGGACAGAGATGGAGCTAACGCAGAGTACCTTGAACGATGAAACAGAAAATATCTCCAGTTTTCTCTTGAGTTTACGGGGTGATTTTGCACGACTACAAGAATTTTTGAGAATTATTGAGCGTAATTCTGATTTGATGATTCAGGATTTAAAGATTGAAGCAGAGGCGGGGAAAGACAAGACGTTGGTTTTACAGATCAGGATTGCTTTTTTGAGGTGAAACAAGAATGCGAGGCAGAAAGATTTTAATATATTCAGGATTAGCACTTTCAAGTTTGATTTTGCTTAGTTATCGACTGATTCGCCCACCGCGGATAGAACCTTCGGTAAAGCAGCTGATTAAAACAGTACCAAGTTCCAGAATCATTCCTAAGGTACTGCCAAAAGAAGTTGTTTTTAAGGAAGAGCAGGAGCTTACAGATCCGTTTCAACAGTTACCGGAGGAATTGGTAAGAGTAGTAGTCTTACCAAGTCAAGTACCAGAAAGCCGACCGAGCCCGATTCCGGTAGTAAAATCAGTTAGCTATCCACGCGAGAGTTATCTCCGTGGGGTTCTCTTGGG
>JBFYZC010000185.1:0-16819 GCA_041309705.1 Bacillota bacterium
CAATTAACTTACGTTTCATCATTCCACGCTCTTTCCTTTGACCGTTCCTTACCGTGGTCCATCATCGTTTGGACTTGCTGAAACTTGCGGAGCAATGATCTGTTCAGGAATTTCAGGTACATCATCATTTAAAGCAGTGTACCAGGTTTTGGTTTTGAGCAACCATTCACCTTGATGATTCGGATCTACACTCCGCTCTTGTACTGTTTCCAGATAAAAAGCACTCGTCTCCCTCATAATCCAAATGCGATAACGAATCAAACTGCTTTGCAACGTAAAATAATCAAGCAATTTTTTAGTCTGGTCTTTTGGTTTACCCAAAAAACTTTCCAATTCATTCAAACTTTCAAAAGGTTGAATGGCTCGTTTTTGAATGATTTTTTCTACTAAATCAGCCGGAGCAGCATAACCTGCTTCACGCAGATTAATCTCAAGCATCTTTCGTGACGCAAAATTAGGATTACAACTCCCATTAAATTGAAAAAGTCGTCCTAGGCGTTCCAGCTGACCAAAGAGTACTCCCAGGCAAGAGAGATCATCTGTCTTTTGATACCTGGTCTTCTTTAATTGTTCAATCTCAAAACGTGATTTTAAATTGGTCAGATCCAGATCACTATAGCCTGCAGCACGTAAAGCGGCAACAAATTTTTCACTGGAGATTGTATTAATATTGGGACGGTTATAAATCGTTACTAATGGTGTTAAAACCTTATATAATTTCTCACCATTTTTTAGCTGTTTCAATTCAACTAAAGTTGAGAAAAAGCCATCTCTTGATTTATAGGGTGTTGCCAAAGTTTGATAATAATCTGATTCCGCTCCATCAGGACGCGAATCACGACGCATATTTGCCTGATCATCATCCAGCCAATCCAAGACTGGATCGAGCGAAACATCTTCACCTGCAGCTTGTTCTGTAACTAACTGTTGCAGATCGGTTTCCTGTCCAAAATTCAAATTAAACTTACTAGTCTCATCCTCAGTAATCACAGTAACTTTACAATCATCCTGCTCATACTGCAAATAGCCTTTACCAAACCATTCTTCAGTTGGATTATCCGTTTCATTCTGATCATTTTTCAATAGTTTCCAACGCTCATAAAAGATCTCTTTTGCTTCTGCTTCCATCTTCAGGCGCTCTTTCAGGCTGAGACTTGCCGCCCATTCTAGCTCAGCGCGATAATAAAGAAAGCTTGCAATCACACCCATAATTGCCAGAATCCAGATTACCAAAAGCATTGCAGAGCCCGTTTCCGCTTGCAGCCAAACTTTTTTAGTCATCCCCTGCCACCTCAATCGACCAGGTTTTAACTGAGAAGATTAATGGCAACGTTAGACCATCAGTGAATTTCAATTTTAGCTTAATTAAAGCCGGAATAGCTTCTTTAGTTTTAGATTGCCATTCCAGACGCCAATTTTTAGTTTTGGGATCATAATATTCAAAATTGCAACTAGCTACCTGCTCTAAAATCAACTGTGGTTCTGAGGTAGCACCCCAAAAATCCGAGCTACGATAAAGTTTTTTAGCAAATGAATCATAACTATAGGTTATTTGTAGCAAACCTGTTTGATGTTCACGCCAAAAACTAAATTTTTGATCATTACCAACAAAAGCGGCTTCGGGTAAATACGGGCTGGTAATTAAACTGCTGATCTCTTTGGTAAATTGTTGCTGCCAATGTTGCTGAAAATGTTGTTTCTGATACGCACGATCGTTTTTATCCCAAAGCAGTACTCCAGTATAAAGAAACTGTGCCATAATTCCCAACAGCACTCCTGTTAAAGTTAGCGTAGCTAAAATCTCTATTAATGTGAATCCCGCTTGATTACTGATAACGGTAACTGCGCAACTCGATTTGCTGGTGTTTGGCATAACTATTCCTCCATTCCACCGTCAAAATAATTGCTGCGCCATCATCCTCCTCAATTGCCCGCCATTTATAGCTTTGATATGGTTTAGCAAATTCTCCCGAAGAGGTCGCCTCTGCCTGATACTCCAATTCAGCTAATTTCGCCTGACCAAGCATCAAGGCAGTTCCTCGACCCGAAAGTAACTGTTGTGTATGAACTATTTGTAGCATTGCTCCCGAAATAATGGCAATCACTACTCCTGCCAAGCTTAGTGCAACCAGCACCTCCAGCAGAGTAAATCCTGCCTGTTCTTTGATGCCTGATTGCTTCAGATCGCTATTTTTTTCTGGCATATTCCCACTTCACCTTACCATCGGTTTGCACAATTAAAGCCCCTTGAAAATGTGTTGTTTGCCATTGCAGTCGATACTCTTCTGATAATTCTCCCTCTTTATTGATTAAGAGACTTCCTTGAGCTTTAACGTCTTCTGTCTTTACTGCTTCTTTCTTCTCTATTTCAGTTTTTTCAGCTATGAGCAGATTGGTGTCTGGTTTTAATTCGGGTGATTTGATCTCATCTGAGATCTCAAATTGAAACTGATAACTCTTAAAATTCCGTTCCAGTAGAGATTTTCCCAGCACAAAATCATATCCATCCGCACGAAAATTTACTGATACTCCAGTTGCCGCAGCAATCGCTTCGTTTCTAACTTGTTCTAAATCAACTTTAATTAAACGTTCGATATATTGAAGCTCAGTTTTTTCACCACTCAAAATAAAATTTGGCCAGATCAAAGCAGCAATTATTCCCAGCAACGTAATTACAGCTAACATCTCTAACAAGGTAAAACCTGCCTGATTACCAATTCGCAACATCTGCATTTTGACCAGTGCCACCTTCTTGACCATCTGCGCCAAGACTATATAAATCATATTTATCAGGATTGTTTTTACCAGGACATTCATACTTCAAATCACGATTCCATGAATCTTTGGGCAGCTTACCATCTTCCAGATATGGACCATTCCAGTTCTCCGGTACTGGCGCAACACCTGGTTTCTCGATTAATGCCTTCAACCCCTGTTCGGTGCTGGGATAAGCACCATTATCCATGTAATAGGCATTCAAAACACTTTTCAGACCATTAACTTGATTCACTGTTGCCTGTGCTTGACCCTTTTGCAGCTGTTTGATGACATTTGGTGCTACCATCGTTAAAATGACCGCAATCAAGACTAAAACTGCCAAAATCTCAATTAAAGTAAACCCACGTTCATTGTTGTTTTTCATTCTCATTCAGCATTTCCCCCTAGCCAATCGCTAATCCAGTATTAGCATTTATAATCGGTAATAAAATTCCCACCGCGAGCAGAGCAATCATCCCTACCATCACCAAAATTAATAAAGGTTCAAAGATTGACATGAAGATTCCCAGACTATGACGGAGATCTGCTTCGTAGGTCTTTCCTACCTGCTCCAGCATCTCTCCCAGACTACCACTCTCTTCACCTACGCCAATCATCTCCACTGCCAAAACAGGGAAGACAGCACTATTCGACATACTTCGTGCTAGAGCACCTCCCTGTTGCACTTCCTGCTCCACTTTTTGTAAAGCACGATGCATCACTTCGTTACCAACAATCTCTCCTGCAATATGTAAACTTGATAATAATGGTACGCCACTATTATGCAATAAACTAAGTGCCATTACCAGTCTAGCAGTAGCCGCTTTCTGCAAAAGTCCTCCCAGCAACGGAAGCTTTAGCTTAAACTGATCAATGCGAAAACGACCGTTAACAGTGCTTTTTTCTTTAACAATCCAAATAATAAAGGAAATCAACCCAAGCAGCAAAACCCACCAGTAGTTACCGAGAAAACTTCCTAAACCAATGATGATTTGAGTAATTAATGGTAGTCCTTGACCCTGCTGTGCAAAAATATCTTTAAAGGTTGGAATTACAAACATTAGAAAAAAAGCAAATGCCCCAATGCTCGCACAAACTACAATTATCGGATAAAAAAGACTACTGGTGATAAATCGTCGTAAACTAATCTCTTCTTCTTGATACTGCGCTAATCTTTGCAAGACTTGTGGCAATACTCCTCCCGCTTCGCCAGCCCGTACCATATTGATATAAAGTGGTGGAAAATAACGGGGAAAGCGTTCCAATGCTGCGGTAAAAGAGAGACCTTCTTGCAACATCCGCCGTAACTCAAGCACTAAGCTTCCCAGATTGCCTTCCAATTTAAGACGACTTATAATTGTGAGTGCTCGTTCCAAAGGAATCCCTGCTTCCAGTAACCCTGCCAATTGTTTGGTAAAATGCAAACGTTCCTGAAGTGGGATTCCGCCAAACTTAATTTTTTTGACAATTCCAGCTTCCGCTTTAATCTCCAAAGGATACTTCCCTTGAGCTCTCAGCTTTGCCATCAACTGTTCCCGTGAATCAGCTTCTTCACTACCTTGAGTAATTCTCCCTTGAGAATCGGCTGCTCGATAGGCATATTGCATTCAGTGTCACCATCCATTAATCCTGAGTTACCCGCAGGATCTCAGCTATTGTGGTCAAGCCAAGCTTTACTTTTAATAAACCATCAGCACGTAAAGTTTGCATTCCTTCTGCCAGACCTGCCTCGCGAATTGTTCGCGCGGTTGCCCGCTCCATTACCAAACGTTCAATCTCTTCATTATTTACCAATAATTCATAGATCCCAATCTGACCACGATAACCAATCTGATTACATTTTTCACAGCCACTGCCAATTACCAATTTTTCAGCATCAATCTCTCCCAAAATTTCTCTTTCAAAATTATTGGGGGTATATGAAGTTTGGCAATAAGGACAGACTTTTCGTACCAGACGTTGCGCGAGAACACCACGCACTGTGGAAGCAACCAAAAATTCCTCCACTCCCATATCAATCAATCTGGTAAAAGCAGTCGAGGCATCATTAGTATGTAGCGTTGCTAAAACTAAATGTCCAGTTAAAGCTGATTGAATAGCAATTTCGGCGGTCTCACGGTCACGAATCTCACCTACCAAGATTACATCCGGATCATGACGTACAATGGTGCGTAGCCCTTGTGCAAAAGTAAAATCAACTTTCGGATTAACTTGCATCTGGTTAATTCCTTTAAGTTGGTACTCAACCGGATCCTCAACCGTAATGATCTTTCGCACTGATTCATTCAAGCGTTGCAAACCAGCATACAAAGTAGTAGTTTTACCACTACCAGTCGGTCCAGTAACCAGCACCATTCCATGTGGTTTCATAATTAATTTTACAAATAAATCTAAAATCTGCGGTGACATTCCCAACTGTTCCAGCCCGAGCATAATACTTTCCCGATTAAGTATCCTGAGTACTGCAGCTTCACCATAAATAGTCGGTGCTACTGCTACACGCAGGTCAAAATCACGATTATTGAGACGCACGCGAATTCGTCCATCTTGCGGCAGACGTCGTTCGGTAATATCCATTCCTGCCATCAGTTTAATTCGTGAAATCACTGCTGGAAAAAGACTCCACGGTGGCGGTGCTGTTTCCTGCAAAACCCCATCAACTCGATAACGCACCTTAATCTCATCTTCAAATGGTTCAAGATGAATATCACTCGCGCCAACTTTTACTGCTTCGGCAATAATTGTATTTACCAGACGAATAATCGGAGCTTCGTTAACCATGTTCTCCGAAGCAATCGAACTGATATTCCCTGTTTCCAGTGCCTGATATTGACTTAACTCTGCTTCATCAAGATCCTCCAAAACTGATGCCACAGATTCCAACGAACCACTATAATACTTTTTCAATGTTTGCTTGATCTGACTTTCCGAAGCTACTGCTAGTTTTAATTTGTAGCGAACTAAACTACGCAATGTATCAAGGCTATCCAAATTTAAAGGATCATAAGTAGCAATCGTTAAACGATCTTTGTTCAAGGCTACTGGAACTACTTGGTATTTTTCCGCTTGTCGTGGTGAGATGGCATTTAAAAGCTCCGCCTCTAAGCTCAACTCTAATGGTTGTAAATAAGGTAGTCCTAATTGATGACTCAAACCCTGTGCCAATTGTTCTTCATTCAAATAACCAAGCTCTACTAAGAGTTGTCCGATTTGCTGATGACGCTTACCTTGACAGGTTAAAGCCTCTTCTAATTGAGAAGGATTAATAAAGCTTAATTTAATAAAAATCTGACCCAACTTTTCCATCATTTTACTCCCAATTAACCAAAAGATATTGGTAATAAATTCGCCGCTACCCCAAAATATCCTGCCATACTTACTTATCAAAAATCAAATAATCAAAAAATTCGCATATATTTTAAAGCTCTAAAATCAAAAAAGAGACCATTTAACAGGTCTCTTTTTAATTGAAAGAATTATTTTTATACAAAAAAACAAATATATATCTTAAATTATCAAAAAAATAATTTTTAAGTGGGGAAGAACGGGTTCGAACCGCTGACCTCTACGATGTCAACGTAGCGCTCTAACCAACTGAGCTACTCCCCCAAAAAACAAGTTTTTATTACCTTTTAGAAACAATTATTTAAGATGGTGGGGAAGAACGGGTTCGAACCGCTGACCTCTACGATGTCAACGTAGCGCTCTAACCAACTGAGCTACTCCCCCAACGCAAGAGCTATTTTATCATTAACTTGTAACAAATGTCAAGTATTATTTAGGTTATTTATAAAAAAATTTATCGCAAAGGTCTTCACAAAATCATGGATTCCTCTTATAAAAAGTGATATAATATTAGCATGTTACAAAATTCAAGCATAAAACAGTTTAACTGGAGAAGTCTCAAGTCATGACCAACTTTAATTACCTACAGATCACCATCCCACCAGAATGGGCAGGACGTACTATCGAAAACTGTTTACGAAGTGAACTGAAATTCTCACGTCATCGTGTCCGTGAATTAAAAACGTCAAATGGAATCCTCCTTAATAATAATCCTGTCTGGGCAAACTTCAAACTTTGTGGTGGAGAAGACTTACGTCTCAACCTAACTTCTGCGATACAAAATATCTCTCCCGAATCCATTCCACTTAATATTGTCTATGAAGATCCCGATCTAGTCGTAGTCAACAAACCTGCCGGAATGGTCGTTCATCCCATCGGTCCCTATCCCAATGGTACTCTTGCCAACGCCTTAGTTGGTCATTGGAAAACCTCTAATATCAATGCTTCTTTCCATCCTTTACACCGACTTGACCGTCTTACTACAGGATTGATTCTGGTTGCCAAGAATCCTTGGGCACATCAACAACTCTCGCTGCAAATGTCCAACAACAAATTGCACCGTATCTATCTCGCAATCTGTCAGGGAACTCTTAAACCAATCAGCCAAAAAATCTCTGCACCAATCGAACTAGTTGGTCCAGGCTTTAAATGGGGAGTTACTCCTACAGGTAAACTTGGAATAACTCGCTATCACGTTCTGAAACAGAATCAAACTATATCATTACTAGCAATACGTCTCTTTACCGGACGTACACATCAAATTAGAGTACACTTAGCCGCCCTCGGTTTCCCATTAATCGGTGATTTTATCTACGGTGAAGCCAGTTCAATTCTACCCAGACCTGCACTTCACGCAACACGAATACACTTCATTCATCCTCGCACCAAACAATCAATTAAACTTTCCGCTCCCTTACCAGATGATCTTCAAATAATTACAGATAGCATCAACTGATTTAATTATTTTTAATAGTAAAAATAAATTTTTTTATTTTTTTAATCAATAAAATCTTAATTAAAATTTACTATTGTAATTTTTGATCAATTAAGCTATAATACAATTATAAAGTATTACATAGGGGATCAATTATTTAAATTTCAAAAATATTAATTCTAATTATTTTTAGGAGTAAGAAAATAATGAAAATTAAGATAATTACAAATAACTTTATTAATTTAATTTCAGTGCGCAAACGACCTTAAAGGTCGTTTTTTTAATGAAATTTAACGTTTTTTACCGAAATTAACTAAATAGTGCCCATATTTACCTTATTTTACATCGTACCCCTGTCACTAATTTATCTTAATAGGAGGAGATTTAAATGTTCGATCAAAAATGTGCCAATCTGTATTCCCAAAATGCACTCAACGCGAATTATCAAACCCTCGCTACACTCAACGAAGAAACCGACTACGAGATTGTGATGTCCACTTATAACACTGCTGACATTGGAGTAATCAAATTCCTACTCAACCATGAACAGATTAACTTCTTCTTCAAAGGTGAACAAGCTTTAATTCAAGGCAATACAACCCTTCCAGCAACCTTAATGGTGCATAAAGATCAAATTGATCAAACGGAAGTTCTATTACAAAATCTTGATGCCAACTTCATCTGCTATTTAGTATAAAAAATCTCTAAAAACCCGTGAGAAGAATAACTTTCATTTCACGGGTTTTTCATTTAAATCTTCTGTAAATTATTTCCTAATATACCAATAAAATAGACTTGATTTTTAAATCTAACCTTTGTTAAAATCACAAGCATAAGACTTGTTTTATTGGTTTTTTAATAATTAAAGGAGCAAATTTCAAAAATGAACGATTGTGAATTTCTAGCAAAATGTCCGATCTTCCAGAAATGTGAAAATGGTTCTCTAGATAAAATTTTTATTCTCTATTACTGTAAAGGTTACAAAGTAAACTCTTGCGCCCGAAGAGTCTTAAAAAATTCCGGCAAAGAAGTACCACCAGAACTATTACCTAATGGCAAATCTTAAAATTAGCTTATATTTTAAAAACCAAGTTAAGCTTAACTTGGTTTTTATATTTAATCTTTTTGTTTTCCATAATCTCCCGATTGATCTTTTTTAAAAATAAGATTACAATTATTTCATAATTGAATTTTGAAACCCAATCGCACCATAATATGTCATTAATCTCTACAAAATCAAGGGAGTTGAAAGAATGAATCTTAATTTATCTAAAATTAAGCTCCAAAAATTATTAAGCTTAAAAGGGATAAAAAGTAAAATTATTCTCTCCATGATTGGACTCTCCTTGCTCTGCTTTATTGGTGTTGGTGGCTTAAGTTTCCTCATCAGTTCTTCAATTGTGCAAAAGATGGCTATCTCTGAATTAGAAAAAATCAATTTTTTAATTCATCGCAACGTCAGCAACGCCATCAATATCTCTGTACAAAATTACCTTCGTGCTGTCTCTGAATCAAGTGTCTGGGGAGTAGAAAAATACTACCAGGATACTCTAAAAGGAATTCCAAGGCAAAAAGCCTTCAACGACCTCTCCGCCTATCTTAATACGATCAAAATTGGTAAAAGTGGCTATCTCTACTGCGTTGACTCACAAGGAATTATTCGTATTCATCCCAAAAGCGCACTAGTTAATACCAGTTTAATCAAGTACGATTTTATTAAAAAACAGATTAAAAACAAAAACGGTTACATCGAATACATGTGGAAGAATCCTGGTGAAAAATCCGAACGTTCCAAAGCACTTTTTATGAAATATTTCGCTCCTTGGGATCTAATTGTCTCTGCTTCTTGTTATAAAGAGGAACTCTACGACCTAATTGATATTAATAATATCAAAAAAGAACTACAACAGATTAAGATTGGTAAGACTGGTTATGTCTATCTAGTTGACTCTGAAGGTAATGTCATCTATCATCCTACTTTAAAAGGTAATATTAAAGATATCAAAGATACCACTGGAAAACCGATTGTCGCACGGATTCTTGCCCAAAAAAATGGACAGCTAATCTACTCTTGGAAAAATCCTCAAGAAAAAGCTGCACGCCAAAAAATTATTGTCTTCAAAAAAATTCCTGAAACTAATTGGTTTATCGCTGCTGGTACTTATACTGACGAACTATATGAAAATTTATTTTTACTACGTAACCTACTCTTTACTCTTTCATTTGTAGTACTGATTATTGCTCTTGTTCTCTCCTATCTTTTAGGTGAAAAATTGTCAAAACCAATTATGTTAGCTGCCTCTCACAGTGAAAAAATGGCAAAACAAGATTTCACCAACGATCTCCCTGACGATTTTTTAAACAGAAATGATGAAATTGGTAAATTAGCTAAAGCGTTTGATAGCCTCACCAAATCAATGCGTGACATTATTGGTGAGATCAGAAAGTCATCCCATGATGTCGCTAGTTCCTCTACCGAAATGTCCGAGCAAATGAAATCAATTGCCCAAGGTGCAGAAGAACAACTACAGAGCAAACTGGAAGTTGAGAAGATCTTTCAAAAAATGAAGCTAGAGATGGAAGAGATCCTAGATAATGTTAAAAATCAAGTCGCTGGCACCGCAGAGCTTTCTGCTTCAACCGAACAGATGATTCAAACTTCAAATAGTGTCGTCGGGATGGCAGAAAAAACCATTGAAATCTCTGCCAATGCTTCTAAATCGGCTGAAGAAGGCGTAAAGGTTGTCGAAAAAACCATCCAAGGCTTATTCAAAATTAAAAAGGCTACTGAAAAGATTGAGGAAGGAATCAATGAAATTTTCAATATTGCTTCCCAAACTACCATGCTCTCTCTAAATGCTACTATTGAAGCAGCTCATGCTGGTGAATCTGGAAAAGGCTTTTCAGTCGTCGCAACTGAAATTCAAAAACTCTCTGATACCTCGACAATTTTTACAGAAAAAATTTCAATTTTAATTGAAGAGATGAAAAATGATGTCATTGAAGGAATTCTTTTCTCAAAAGAAGCTGGTGAGAAATTAACAGAGATCAATTATAAAACACTCTCGACTCATCAAGAAATAAAAAGTGTTGTCAGATCAATGGAAGAACAAGTATTAGCAATTCGTGAGATTTCCAAAACCATTATGAATGTGACTGATGAGAGTTCCAACATTGAAAACAAATCGATTGAACAGATGAAAGTCATTAATTTGGCTGGCGATCTTTTAAAGAAAATCTCTAAGATCATCGAGATGACTACTATCTCTACCAAAGAAACTGCTATTGCCTCCCAAGATCTCTCCAATCTAGCTGAAGTACTTGATGGTTTAGTTAAAAACTTTAATATCTATAAATCTAATAACTATTCCTCAAACCAATGTACATCATAAAAAGACACTCAGGAAAGATGAATTATCTCTTTCCTGAGTGTCTTTTTAGCTCAAATATCGAAAGACCTCTTCCGAGCTGACTCCGGGATGAAGCGCAATATTTAAAGCCCCAGAGATCACCCGTCCTAGATCATCGATCATGATATCAATCTCTTTAGGAGTCACAATCAAACTACTTAAATATGGATTCAAAACACGTTTAATAACATCGTGTGTTGGTATTTTACCAGGAAGAACACGATTCACCTCATTTAAAGCATCCTGTAAAATAGTGCTCGCCTCCACCACAGTTGGCACGCCAATTGCAATCACTGGAATTCCCAAAGTCTGAGGGGTAATTCCAATTCGTTTATTCCCCAAACCAGAGCCGGGATGAATGCCGGTATCTGCAAGTTGAATCGTCGCTCCCATGCGCTCAGTACTTCTAGATGCCAAGGCATCAATCACCACCAAAAAACGTGGTTTAGTACGTTCTACCACTCCAAGCACAATCTCCCCAGTCTCAATTCCCGTCGTCCCCAATACCCCTGGGGCTAGCGCCGAAAGCGGTCGTAAGCCACCACGTTTTTCAGGCGGAGTACTGGCTGCCAAATGTCTGGTTACTAGCAGATGCTCCACTACTTTTGGTCCCAAAGCATCTGGGGTAGCATTCCAATTACCCAAGCCAATTACCAGACATGGATCTTGTTCAGCTATTTGCAAGCGTGCAATAAATCCTTCTAACTCTTTTGCCACCAGGATTGCAATCTCTTCATGTTGATCACGATCTTGACTACGTAATCCAGGTGCTTCTAGGGTAACATAATATCCCGGTTGTTTACCGATTGCTGCTCCGGCTGCTTCGGTCTGCACATGCACTCGCGAAATCAATGTCTGCCCTTGTTTCTCTGTTTGAGTCTCCAAACCTTGCGGATGTACTCCGCCGCCTCTTTCAACCGCCAAATCTCTAGCTTCCAATGCGAGATCAGTATGAATCTCTCCTAAATGCTCTAAAAATGTTGTTTCCAAAATCCAACCCCCATCACTTCATTTTCCGCTCGATAGGTATACTTTCCAAAAGATCTAATTCATTTTATCTACGATATACTGAAAGATCTTTATTGGAAAGTATATATATTATCTCCCTGCTTTAAAATCTAATTCCAATATATACTCACTTTATCAATAAAACACTTGCAAATTATTAATTTACATGATAAAATTATATTCGTTAAATTTCGGGTTCTATGCCTACACTCAAGGAGGTGAAAGTTTTGCCACATATTCCAGTGATTAAATCATCAATCAAACGTGCCGAGCTCTCTGCGAAACGCCGTCAGGTAAACACTGCGAAACGCTCTGCCCTAAGAACATCCATTAAAAAAGCTGCAACCTCCATTGCTGCCGGCGAAGTGGAGCTCGCTAAAGCAAACTTAAATGCAGCAATTATTGATCTGGACAAGGCTGCTGGTCAAGGTTTGATTCACAAAAATCAAGCAGCACGTCGTAAATCAAGATTAACTAAGCAATTAAATGCATTATCCGCAAACTAAGTTTTTTCTCATAAAAAAAGAGGGCACAAGGCTCTCTTGTTTTTTACCTTAATTTCTTACTGGTATCCTCTGCGAACTCAGATACTCTTTCGCTTGGCGAATCGTATATTCACGATAATGAAAGATCGACGCTACTAAAACTGCATCCGCTCTACCCTCATTAATTCCATCCGCCAAATGTTTGAGATTACCTGCACCACCTGAGGCAATCACCGGGATTCCCACTCTTTCCGAGACAGCACGATTTAATTCATTATCATAACCATCCTTAGTTCCATCAGCATCCATACTGGTAAGCAAGATCTCACCTGCCCCCAAAGCCTCCACCTGCATTGCCCATTCAACTACATCAATACCAGTCGGAGTTCGCCCGCCATGAATATATACCTCCCAGCCACAGCTTGGATCATTTTTCTGACGCCGTCTGGCATCAATCGCCACCACCATACATTGCGCACCAAACAAGCTGGCTCCTTCATAAATTAATCCCGGTCGTTTAACTGCCGCAGTATTAATGGAGATCTTATCTGCACCCGCCAGAAGTAACGCACGCATCTCTTCAGTACTTCCAATTCCTCCCCCAACTGTAAAAGGAATGAAGACCTGTTCTGCCACACGCTGCGCCATTTCAACCACTGTACCACGTCGCTCATGGGAGGCAGTAATATCTAAAAAGACTAATTCATCGGCGCCTTCCTGATCATAGTAAGCCCCCAGTTCTACCGGATCACCAGCATCCCGCAGACTTAAAAACTCAGTACCTTTTACTACCCGACCATCTTTAACATCCAAACAAGGAATAATTCGTTTTGCTAACATCTCTTCTCATCTCTCAATCACTTTAATTGCTTCAGCTAAATCAATTCGTCGGTCATAAAGTGCCTTACCAGTAATTACCCCGGTCAACTTGGGTAACTGCAGCTGTTTCAGGACAAGCAGATCTTCCAGCGAGGAGATTCCACCTGAGGCAATCACCTGCAAACCACTCTCGCGAATCATTTCTGTTAACGCCGGAATATTTGGTCCACTCAAAGTTCCATCCCGACTAATATCAGTATAGATAATCTCAGTTATCCCAAGCTCACTTAATTCCTGAGCTAATTCCACTGCTGTCTTGGTTGCCAGATCCACCCAGCCTTTTACCGCTACCAGACCATCTTTAGCGTCAATTCCGACAATGATCTGTTCCGGATAAAGTCGACATGCCTCACGCACCAACTCCGACTCGCTAATTGCCACCGAGCCCAAGATTACCTTGGCAACCCCTCGCTCCAGATAAGTACGGATTGTCTCTAGGTTGCGAATTCCTCCACCCACCTCAATCGGTATCTTTAAGGTGGTCGCAATTTTTAGAATTAACTCTTGATGCACTGGCACTCCCGAAACAGCCCCGTCCAGATCGACCAGATGCAAACGTTTCGCACCACTAGCTGCCCATTCTTCTGCCATTGCCAGTGGATCTGCTCCATAAATAGTTTCTTGAGCAAAATCCCCTTGATGCAAACGCACACATTTGCCATTACGTAAATCAATTGCCGGTAAGATAATCATTTTAATTCTCCAAAATTCTTTAAAATTTGTAAGCCAACCTGACTACTCTTCTCAGGATGAAACTGAAACGCCGCCACTTTTCCTTGGGCAATTCCCGAACAGTAATCAATCCCATAATTAGTAGTACAGGCAGTCAACCCTGCTTCAACTGGCAAAACATAATATGAATGTACAAAATAGACAAAACTATCAGTTGGAACATTATGCAAAAATGGTGTCTCCTGTACCTTGCGAATCCGATTCCAGCCAATCTGAGGCACTTTCAGTTCACCAGTTGGAAAACGCACCACCCGTCCCGAAAAAATCCCCAGCCCTCGCGAGACTTCAGTTGCTTCTCCAAAAGTCTCAGCACTCTCTTCAAACAGCAATTGTAATCCCAGACAAATACCCAGAAATGGTCGTTGCTCAGCAATCACCTGTTTCACTACTGGAACCATTCCTGCCGCAATCAGACGATCCATCGACTTCTGATATGCTCCCACTCCTGGTAGAACTATTTTTTCCGCTTCCAGGACCGCCTGTGGATCATTTAATATTCGTGCCTGAAAACCAAGATATTCAAATGCCTTCGCGACACTACGTAAATTTCCTACGCCATAATCAATAATTGCAATCATTTCATTCACCTACAATACACCTTTCGTCGAGGGAATCCCCGAACTCCGCTCATCCAGAGTTACTGCCATGCGCAAGGCTCTCCCAAATGCTTTGAAGATCGCCTCAGCCGCGTGATGCCGATTCTCGCCATCTAATAAATGAATATGCAGATTCATTCCCGCCTGAACTGAGACTGCCTGAAAGAATTCCTTGACCAATTCCAGATCAAACTGACCCAACTGCCCTTGGAGCAGACTTGCCTTAAACTGTAGATAAGGGCGTCCGCCAAAATCCAGTGCCACCATTGCCAGTGATTCATCCATCGGAATTGTCGCACTGCCATAACGATTAATCCCAGCTTTATTACCCAGTGCTTCACGTAAGGCTTGCCCCAAGACAATCCCAACGTCTTCCACGGTATGATGAGCATCAACTTCCAGATCACCAAACGCAGTTAGACTAAGATCCAAAAGCCCATGCCGTGCTATTTGCGCTAACATATGATCAAAGAAACCGATTCCGGTCTGCAGTTGATAACTGCCGTTACCATCTATTTTTAAAGAAAGCTCAATCTGCGTCTCATTAGTCTTGCGTTTCACTTCTGCTACACGCATCTTCTCCTCAACTACCTTTCAAACTATCAATTCTCACCTGAACTGCACGTGCATGTGCATCCAGACCCTCTACCTCCGCAAGCTTCACTGCTGCTTGACCATATTTAGCAATTCCGGCTTGATTATACCCGATTAAACTGGTTTTCTTCAAAAAATGATCCACATTCAACCCCGAAGCAAAGCGCGCCGTGCCATAGGTGGGCAGTACATGATTGGTTCCCGCAATATAATCCCCAATCGGTTCAGTTGAGTATGGTCCCAAGAAAACTGCTCCCGCGTGTTTAAGCTTGCTTAAATAATTCCAGGGCTCTGCTACTAGCAATTCCAAATGTTCTGGAGCGGTATAATTAGCAAGCTCAAAAGCTTGTTCCAAATTTTCCGTCACAATAATCGCTCCACTTTTCGCCAGTGAAGCTCTGGCAATCTCAGCGCGACTAAGTTTAGCTAGTTGCATTCCAACTTCAACTGCTACTGCCTCTGCAAGTTCTGCTGAAGTAGTTAAAAGAAAAGCTCCGGCTTCATCCACCGGTCCATGCTCTGCTTGTGATAAGAGATCTGCTGCAATAAACTCCGGTTTATTCTCCGCATCGGCAATGATCAAGATCTCACTCGGGCCTGCCAGCATATCCAGCCCCACATAGCCATAAACCTGCCGTTTTGCCTCGGTAACATATTGATTTCCAGGTCCGACAATCACATCCACTGGAACAATACTTTCTGTCCCATAAGCCAAAGCAGCAATTGCCCAAGCACTGCCTACCTTATAAATCTCCGTTACCCCACAGACAATTGCCGTATACAGCAGTTGTGGATTAATTTTTCCTTGCACATTAGGCGGGGTACAGATTACCAGACGTGTTACTCCTGCTGCCTTAGCAGGCAGTGCATTCATCAAGACCGAAGAGACCAATGGAGTCATCCCACCAGTTCCCCCTGGTACATAAAGCCCCGCCGCCTCCACTGGCAGATAACGCTGTCCCAGCACCATTCCTTCCGGCTTTAGATCCAGCCAGTCTTTGGGCAACTGTTTCTGATGAAATGCCAAGATATTCTCTTTTGCCTGCTCAACTGCAGTAACAAATTCCGTATCAACTTCAGTACAGGCTTGCTGTAGCTCTGCTGGGGTCACCCGCAACTTGTCACTGGTTAATTGTACCCGATCAAATTTTGCCTCATAGTCAAGTAATGCCTGATCACCACGCTCACGTACTGCGGCAATCATTGCACCGACCTGCGCGGTTAACTCAGCTTTAGCTTGAAACTCCGGACGCCGGTTCAAAATACGCCGCACCTCTGGCATCTCTTGTTTTGTATTTAAAATTCTCATCTGCTTCGCCTCAATCACTTAAAATATCAAGCTTTATCATTTTAGAATTAACTTCTACTCACTACCCCAAAAAATCCTGCCCTTAATTATTTTTTCACCAAATGTATGCAGTATTTTTTTGCCAGCAAAGGTATCACAACTCTTATCAAATGTCAAATCAGTACATGATCAAATTTTTTCAAATAATGAGCAAAGTAGTCAAAATATAACAAACAAGCAAGCTAGTCTGATCTATTACGATCTAATAATAAATATTAGCCGAATTTTAA
>JBFYZC010000186.1:0-2598 GCA_041309705.1 Bacillota bacterium
GGCGAGGAATATTTTGAGATGGTGCGCTTGCTCCGACCAGATGGAGGTGGCTGGCGCGAGGAATGGATCTCCCACTATCATCAGGGACATCGGGGACTGATCTGTTTGTTTTTGGATACCAACCAGCTTGACCAAGAATACCAACGGTTAAAAGGAGAAGGAATTGAGCTTAGTCAACCAGAGTGGTTACAGTTTAAATGGTGTTTTAATCTATTAACCCGTACCATGCCATGGCGCAACTCATATCTGCCTTTTTTTGAAGGAATCCCCATGCAACTGGGATTCCAGCAGATGAAGGATGAGAAGGCACTTGATTTTATGCGACAGTATATGGTTCCTAATAGCAGAGAGCAGGGGATTACCGGAATTAATCAGGTAATCATTTATGGTAATTTGACTGCAAATGATCGAGAGATGCTGAAGAAGATCTTTGGAAATAATTTCTCGGAAACTACAGAAGAGATAATGATCCATCTTTCCAGTGGGCAGGAGTTGATCTTTCGAAATGCCGCGCAATATAAGGTGGAAGTGATTACGCACTGTGAAAATGAGAAATATAAAGGAAAAGAAGTGCAAATTGAGAATCTGGTTTTGAAGAATGATTGAGTTTTGTTGAGATAATTAGACTGAGGTGTAGTAGATGATTAGTGAATTTGAAAAGATCTCCAAGGCGAAACTGGTACTAGAGAAGGTCGCGCGAGGGATCGATCCTTTGACGGGTGAAGAGATCACTGAGGAGAGTTTCTTGCATGACCCGCGTATCAGTCGCTGTTTTACCTTTGTCGCAGAAGTACTGGAGAATGTGCTGAATGGGGTTTACAGCGAGCGGGCGAGTAAAATAGAGCAGTTTGTGATTACCCCTGAGCAGAAAGCTAGCGTAGTCTTGACGGAAGGAAAGATTGGCTTGACCGAGTTTACCAAATGCATCAATGAGTGTATTAATCTGAATTTCAGCAAGAAATTGACCAATGTGGAATTGGGTAAAAGACTGAAAAAAATGGGAATCTTGGGAGAGGTAATTGGTGAAAAAGGTAAAACTCGTACGGTCACTAATGAAAATTCAGCAGCCTATGGTTTTGAGACGATTACGCGCAGTTTTGAAGAACATGAGTATCAGATGGTAGTCATAAATGAGCAGGGGAAACGTTATCTAATGGATCATTTGGAAGAGATTATGAGTTTGGAGTTGTGAAAGAAGGGAGTGTCACTAACTGCTTTCGAAAGTAGTTTTGCGACACCCCCTTTTGTTTTATAATATTATTTTAAAACTCAAATTTAACAATGATATTTTTTGGCTCTTTAATCGTACCACCCGGAGTAGCATTAAAGCCGATTGTAACTTTAGAGCCTGACCTGATTGTTTTATTCCAATCAAGTGCGCCAATTACGTAATGAGTACCCACATGACTGATAATTTTGCCATTCCACAAATCGGTAATATTGTGTTCAAAGTCAAACTCGATTTGCCAGTTCTTAAAAGTTTTTGTGGAGGTATTAGCTAAATTAAGTTCAGCACCGAAACCACTACCCCAATTGTCTTTGAGAATAAAATTTACCGTGTAGTTGGATTCTTTAACAGAAATATACTCTGTTTTTGTTTTACTATCATTACCAGCACTATTACTTGCGGTGAGCGTGACTTGATAGATGCCTTTTTGGTTATAGGTTACAGATGGATTTTTACTAGTGCTGGTTGCGGGAGTGCCTCCCTCGAATACCCACGACCAACTATTAGGATAGTTAGTAGAGAGATCAGTAAATTGAACTCGTTCCCCTGCTTCAATAGTGGTTGGATTAGCTGAAAAATCAGCCACCGGACAGATTTGTGGGGTAACTTTAATATAATTATTCATGCTTAGGCTATCAGTACCAGCACTATTGCTTACCTTGAGACTGACTGGATAAATACCTTCCGTATTATAGGTTACAGATGGATTTTTCTTGGTGCTGCTAGAAGGAGTTCCACCTTCGAATACCCAGGACCAATTGGTAGGATTATTAGTGGAGAGATCGGTGAAGGTTACTGAATTTCCAGCCACAATTGAGGTTGCAGTAGCCGAAAAATCGACTTTGGGAGCTAATGCAGTTCCAGTGATGGTGATTGTTTTGGTATAGCGGAAATAATTCTGTTTGGTAATCGTTAAGAGCATTTTGGTACCAACCGGAGGACATTTATCGAGCTGGATTGAAGTGACATTATCAGTGCTGATGGCTTTTCCTAGGATTACAGTTTGTTCTTGATCTTCATCATAGTAGGTTAATGCTAGAGTGGCGCCACTGTTTACATCAACAGAATAGATTGTATCGTTGATGTTATGTGTATCGTTGCAACTAACCGTTAAAGCTTGTGGCACTTCAGAATAAAGGTTTAAAAAGGCATCACCATGATGATGGAAGAGCCGGTAGGTAATCTGTTTTGATTCTTTATTATAAGGCCAGCTTGAAGTAGCTAGAAAATATTTACCTGAGGCATTGGCAAAGGCGGGTAAGATAAATTCGCTATCCAACTTACTGGAATTATCAGGCATGAAATCAGAGAACATATGATCAAACATTCCCCAAGCAAAGACGTCATTTACGAAAGAATATGAGACTTCA
>JBFYZC010000187.1:0-4912 GCA_041309705.1 Bacillota bacterium
AGCATTGATTGTGCCACCAGTTGCCAGAAGATCATCAACAATTAATACTTTCTGTCCCGGTTTAATTGAATCAACATGAATTTCAAGTGAATCAGAACCATATTCCAGATCATAACTAACCTTCTCCACCGCAGCAGGAAGTTTTCCGGGTTTACGAACCAAAACAAAACCACAGCCTAATTTATAAGCAAGTGGTGCTCCCAGAATAAAACCACGCGACTCCGCACCAACAATCACATCTGGTTGTTTAGCACTAAAATGTGTCGCAAATTCATCAACCACTTGCTGAAAAGCTTGACCATTCTTAAGTAAAGTAGTAATATCTTTAAAGCTAATTCCTGGTTTCGGGAAATCATTCACTTCACGAATTAATGATTTTAGATCAATCATCACGCTCAACCCTTTCCTTTATCACAAGTTTTCATCTTCTCTTCCAGCCATTTTTTTGCCGTTACTAATTGTGTCTGAACTTGAACAAAACCAGTACCACCATAAGAATTTCTTGCCGCAACCACCTTTTTCATCTCCAATACCGGATAAATATCAGCTTCTAACAAAGTTGAGACTTGATGAAACTCTTCTAGCGATAGTTCTTCCAAACGTTTCTGATTTTTAATACAATACTTCACAAGTTTTCCGGAGATTTCATGAGCTTCACGAAAAGGCACTCCCTTGGCGGCTAAGTAATCTGCCAGATCAGTCGCATTCAAAAATCCATCTTTAGTAGCCGCCAACATTCGTTCACGTTTAAATTCAAGTGTTGCAAGCATTGGCGCAAAAATCTCCAAACATTTTTTTACTGTATCAATGGTATCAAAAACTGTTTCTTTATCCTCTTGCAGATCTTTGTTGTATGCCAGAGGCAATCCCTTCAATACTGTCAAAATCGTCATTAATGCTCCATAAACACGTCCTGTTTTACCACGTACCAATTCCGCTACATCAGGATTTTTCTTTTGCGGCATAATACTTGAGCCTGTACTATAAGCATCATCCATCTCGACAAAGCCAAATTCCATCGAGGACCACAAAATTAGCTCTTCTGAAAAGCGCGAGAGATGTGTCATTATTAATGAAGCTACAAAGATAAACTCTGCCACAAAATCTCGATCACTCACTGCATCCAGACTATTCGGGAGCACTCCCTGAAAACCAAGTTCTGCGGCTACCATCTCCCGCTCAATTGGAAAACCCGTTCCGGCTAATGCTCCAGCTCCCAAAGGAGAAAGGTTAACCCGTTTTAGACAATCCATGAGTCGTTCCTGATCACGTTTAAACATCTCATAGTATGCCAAAAAATGATGGGCTAACAGAATTGGTTGTGCTCGTTGCAGATGCGTATAGCCTGGCAAAATTGTCTCTGCCTCACGTTCCGCAACCTCCACCACTATCTGCAGTAAATTAAGTAGGTGCTTTTGAATCAAGCCGATCTCTTTTACAAGATAAAGCCGGAGATCCAAAGCAACCTGATCATTACGACTTCTCGCAGTATGCAACTTCTTGCCTAATGCCCCGATCTCTTCTACCAGCAGCTTCTCAAGATTCATATGAACATCTTCAGCATGACGATCCCAGCCAATTTCACCCGCTGTTACTTTCAACAAAATAGAATTTAAACCAGCTTCAATCTGAGCAGCTTCATCTGTAGTAATAATTCCGGTTGCACCAAGCATACGTGCATGAGCAATACTGCCACGCAGGTCTTCCTGTGCCAATCGAGCGTCAAAATGAATTGACGAATGAAAATCATCCATTAAATCTGAGGTTTCCTTCTCGAAACGTCCACTCCAAGCCTTCATAATTTTTCACCTACAACTTTTCTGTATACTTTCCAAAAGATCTTTACTCTAAGGTATATTAATTCACACGAACGTGATTATCACAATTTCAAAACAATTAATAGTATAACATAAACAAAATATCTTTACTAGAGTTACTTTCATTCTCTTCCACCCTCACTTCCTCAGTCAGGAATTAAATGTAGAAAAATTCTCAACAAATATCTTAAAAAGTCCTTCTCTATATTTTCCAATAAAGATCTTTTATTTTATCGAGTGAAAATATCCAGTGTATTAAGGATTTTTTGCGAAGATAAAATGAAATAGATCTTTCGAAAAATATCTACTAAAAATTTTTTAAAATAAACAAATTAAATCTTAAAATACTATATAAAAATAAATAATAAAACCAAATATTAATTTATACCAGACTTATATCGTTCATTCTAATTTTTAATTAATTAACCGGTTAGTTTCTATAATTTGGCGTAGACTACTAAACCCAATACTGACAGGATTTCTATCCATCAGAAAAAAAGAAATTCAAAAATTCCATTAATAGATCCCGCAAAAGGCAGGAATCTGCTGTTTTTTATGGTATATGTATATTAATTATAACTACGAAGATTAACTAATTTTCATGTTAATTTACCCCACTGATAGAAGTAGGATCTTGAAATAGAAATGTTTCAAAGCTCTAGTTGACTAGCCACGTGGGAGATACAGAAAATTTTTTTGTAACAGAGTTAAAATTTCTCTCTAGCAACAAAATAAAATCAACCATAATAAATAATTCATAAAAAATGTCAGGAACTGGCATTCAGGATAGCAGTTGTCTACTGCTTGCACCTGAGCAGCTACCATATTACAAAAATGACTAGATACTTTCCAAAAGATCTATATATTTTCCGATAAAGATCTTTCGGAAAATATATAAATTTGTTATACAGTATCTAGCAATTAACTGGTAGTAGTTTACAACAATAAAAAGAGCTTGGTGGAGGTTTCTACAATGTTTGAGGAATATATTGACCAACGCTTAACATGGCGGGTTTCATTTAAAGGTGAAATAGCAATTCATCTTGAAGAAGAAGAACAAACAACAACCTCAGTAACAGCAGCTAATATTAGTACTGGAGGTTTACAGTTTTATTTGCCTAAAGGCAAAAAAATCAGACTATCTTCAGATGATATTATTGTTATGAAATTCTCACTTCAACCTGGAAATGAGATTGTTTGTCGTGGAGAAGTTTCCAGCTTTACAAATGTAACTGATGATTTTGGTCTTCCTGCATCATGTTATAGTGTCAGATTTGTCGACTTACCACTTGATGTTTGGAACAAATTAAACGAATATTGTCAAACTAAAATTCGGGAAGAATATTATCAGCCTAATTTGACTCAACCTCAATCATCCAAGCCAGATCCGCTCCAAACAAATCGTAGTTCCATAGAAAAACCAGCACGACCTATTCGTCCTGATGTAGTTATTCCAACTTTAGGAATACACAATCCTTCTGAATCAATCTTGCGTAATGATGGTTTAGTCAAACTTAATACTCCATTATCAAGATTAAATGCTCGTCTTAATGGAGAAATTAATCAAATTGAGGCTAAACAGAATAAAAATATTCAATCAACCCAAGCTACCGTTACAAGCTCAGAAACCAATTTGACAACTAAATTCACTTCAAATAATCAAACAACTCCAATTAATCTACCAATCGATACTGCTTCATTACCAAAAAGCAGCTTGGATAATAATGATATTCAGATACCATCTTCTTCCGTTAAAGAACCAAACTTATTTAATCAAACTAATCTCAAAACAAACAATTCATTACCAATTGATACTTCAATCAACAATACTACCAATACATCACTTAATCAAAGTCTCAATGCACCTTTTATCAAAGAATTCACACAAAATAATCCAGGTTCACTACAACCTAGCAATATAGATTTCTTTAAGCGTGACCAAAAAACCACACCTAATACATCATTTAGTCAAAGTCTCAATGCACCTTTTATCAAAGAATTCACGCAAAATAATCCAAACTTAAATCCTGTTGCTAATGAGCCTTTTAATCATGAACTAGCAGCTCCAAGCGTGCCACTAACTCAAAACACAACTCCACCCGTAATCAAGGAGTTAGTACCACCTGAGCAAACTTTAAATGCTGCTGTTAATAAGCCTTTTAATCATGAAACAGCAGCTCCAAGCGTGCCACTAACTCAAAATACAACTCCACCTGTGATCAAGGAGTTAGTACCGTCTGAGCAAACTTTAAATGCTGCTGTTAATAAGCCTTTTAATCATGAAACAGCAGCTCCAAGCATGCCACTAACTCAAAATACAACTCCATCTGTGAGCAAGGAGTTAGTACCGCCTGAGCAAACTTTAAATGCTGCTGCTAATGAGCCTTTTAATCATGAAACAGCAACTCCAAGCGTGCCACTAACTCAAAACACCACTCCACCTGCGATCAAAGAGTTAGTGCCAACTGAGCGAACTTCAACCAATAATGAACCATCCAAAGAAGTAAAATCAAGTACAGAGATTAATAAATCTACCAGTTCACCTGAGGTTGCTAAGCCTGCACCAACGGCTTCAAATAATCAAGCCAAAAACGCTTCTGCATCAAAATCTTTAAGTCAAGAATCGATTGATGATTTAATAAAAATGATGCAAGCAGGAATTACACCTCCTAATCCGGAAGCTAATCGAGCCACACCAAATTCACCGCAGCCAGTACCTAATGAAAAAGTCGAAACAACTAGCTCGCAACCATTAAAAAATGATTCTGACACAAATAATCAACCCTCAATTGAACTGAACAACTCAGTATCTGCCGTTCCAACTCACACTAGCAAAGTTGATTATTTGGAAAATACAGTTAACACAGAAAGTTTAAATAAAATTTTTGAAACACCAATAACTCCACTACCTAGTTTATCAGAATTCCCTGCCCAGAATCAGATTTCTAGCAATGAATTATCATCATTATATCAAACCGATACAGAAAAAAAGACTTATTTACCCAACAACAAACCATTACAAGAAAAAATGCCTAATTTAGATAATTCTCAAAAAATACTCCCTCTACCACCTTTAGATGATTCCATGATGAATG
>JBFYZC010000188.1:0-6502 GCA_041309705.1 Bacillota bacterium
GATCTTTAGGTGATACTTCTTGTTCGCAGGAAAGCTCAACGGTCATTAAATTTTTAAAACCAAAACTTTCAAATAAATAAGGAAAAGCATTGGAGTAACTGACGATCTTTTTTTCGGGTAAAGTTTTAATTTGTGCTGTTAAACGATTGACGGTCTGGTCAATTTCCGCGAGATATTTGGTGTAATTAGCTGAGAAATACTGTTTTTGGGATGGTTTAAGTTTGATTAACTCTGCTAAAATATTTTTTGCCATGATTTTTACGTTGGTGGGATTATTCCAATAGTGTGGATTGAGCTGACCATGTACTTTGATGGTTTCAACCCCTGCGGAGCAGTCGAGAATGATAGTCTGTTTTTTGGTAATCCCGGTTAATTTATCTGCCCAATGATCTGCTTCCATTCCCAGTTTGACGAAGAGGTCACAATTAGCAATCAGTTGCATTTCTTTGGCAGTTGGTTCATATTCATGATCACAATTGGGACCATTGATGATGCTAGTTACCGTTACTTGGTTGCCAGCGATCTTTTGCGTGATATTTTTAACTAGTGGCAGTGTGGTAACGATTTTCAAAGAAGGATTATGACTACTTTGACTTGCTTGCACATTGATGAAATTTAAGCTAAAACAGATGCTGCAAAGCACTACGAGCAGAATAGTTAATCTTTTCATTTTTTTGGAAAACTCCTTTCGTATTTGGGAAATTTTTTGCTTACTGATTACATCTCAGTTTTTTTTGGAACACATTTGGGGCAGAGACCATAGATCTCAAAATTATGATGCTTAACCTGATATTTGGTTTCAGACTCGATCTCTTTGGCAAGCTGATTAAAGTTACAGGTTGAAAAGGAAACTTTGTCGCCACATGCTAGACATAATAGATCATGTGAACAGTTCTGCCGTACTAACTCGAAATAATCAGATTGACTTAGTTGGTTGCTCTTGCGAATTAGCCCCATCTGCAACAGTAGATTGAGATTGCGATAGATCGTACTAAGATTGACTTCAATCTCTTGGTTCACTAAACTTAAAATTTCTTCTGCCGAGAGACTGGGGTGTTTCTCGAGACATTCCAAAATTTTGCATCTTTGTTTGGTGAGTTTGTAACCCTTTTCTTTGAGAAATTCCAAATAATCTTGCATTTTACTACTCCTATCGTGCCAGGAAATATGTATTAATCGCGAAAGTTTTGCAATTAGTATTATAGCAGAAGTGGTTAAGCCTTGTCAAGCAATAGAATAATATTAGTTTTTGCCTTCAGAGTCTTTTTTATTTCTAAAAAATTCATTATCCCTAAATTGGGAGAATTCTGTTAAAATAGAAGGTGAAAAATATTATCAAGAGAGTCAGGTGATCTTTGTGGCAACAGTACCAATCCCTGCCCCGTGGCGACTACAGGGTAACGGATATATTCTGTTATTTCGATTTAAAAAAGATTTTCTGTTGCAAGATGAGACTTTTGAAAAAGAATTGGCTTCAAGTTATCAGGGTGGTTTAGGAGCAGTAATGTTGGTTGATTATCAGAATTCTGATGCCGGACCTTATGGTGAATTACTGATGATTCCAGGGCGGGTTAAACAAAGTAATGAGAAACGTTATACCATCTCCAAAATTTATGTTTCAACCATGGCGAGTGTAGAAAATGGACGTCGTAACTGGGGAATTCCTAAAGAATTGGCTGATTTTCGCTTTGAAAAAGTAGGGACTAATCAAGAGCGGATTAAGATTCAGAAAGACGATCAAGAATTTGTAAAGTTAGTGATTGATTCTTTTGGACCTACGTTCCCAGTTAATACCAAGTTGTTGCCTTTTCCACTCTTGCAATGGGATGATGAGCAGGAGTATCGTTTTGAATTTCAAGGTAAAGGTAAGGGGAGATTAGCGAAACTCTCAGAAATATCAGTAAATCAAAGCTATTTTCCTGATTTCGGAAAAATTAAGCCGCTAATGGTGCTTCAAGTGCGTGATTTTGAAATTATTTTTCCGATTGCAGAGATTACAAAAAGGTGTGAATAAGAGTTGAATTTAAAACAAAAAAGAGTAATTGTTACTGGAGCGACTTCGGGAATTGGCAAGGCGATCGTGGATGAGCTGTTAGAATATGAGGAGATCCAGATTATTGTAACCTTCTTGCCAAATACTGAGCCACCAGTGCCACATCCACAGGTAATCGCTTATCCATGTGATGTTTCTTCCCAGTCTGATTTGGATCGTTTGCTGGAGTTTGCACAGTTAGCGATGGGAGGAATTGACCTCCTGATTTCTAATGCTGGCTTTACTTATTACGAAGAGATTAATTACGCTGATTATGAGCGTTTGGCGAAGATTTTTCAAACTAATACTTTTGCCTCAATTTATCTCGCGGAGAAGATGAAAGATTTATATCCTCAGGGTGATTACAAACTAGTCTTTACGGCTTCGGCAATGGCACATCTGCCAATTCCAGGCTACGCTTTGTACTCGGCAACCAAAGCGGCACTACATGCTTTTGCGCGAGCTTATCGTTATGAACTAAACCGTCCCTCGCAGCTCTGCCTAGTCTACCCAATTGCCACCAGGACGAAATTTTTTCAGACCGCTGGAACTGAGATTCCGGTTCCTTTTCCAGTTCAAACAGTAGAAAAAGTTGCCACTGAGGTTATTCGAGGAATCGAGCAAGAAAAGATTGAAATCTATCCTTCCAGAATCTTTCGTGTGATTAAACTCTTAAATAACTGTTGCCCGTTGATTGGTATAATCTATCAGAAAATCGAGTATTCGAAGTTAAATAAATGGCTAACTAGAAAAACTGAAGCAATTTAAGCCAAAACTGTTAATATTTTTGGAATTATTACCGATATTCTTCTTAGAATATATATTTATGGAGGTGGCTTATGGTTGCATGTTGTTACTGTTTTACCAATCAATGGAAAAAGGTAACTGATCCTAAAATTGCGATTACTGATGAAGAGTATTTTGAATGTGAGAATTGTGGTTCGATTATTAAGCTATCACCTGATTCAATTCAGAAGGTTCATGTGCTACGCGGACCACAATAGATTATTAAAACCGTGGCTGAAAATGGCTGCGGTTTTTTCAAATTTAACATGGCTGTTGTTGACAGATACTGCTTACAAATATATAATTCAAATTGTATTTTGAGAAATAATAACTGTAATGTGATCTTTGTTTTGATGAACGTTTGAAGGTTGTACGAGAGTGATAGACAACTATCCACCGAAGGGGCAACAACTCTCAGGTAAATGGAGTATAACTGGACGTTCCTCTGGAGAGTCCCACTGGGCGCCGAAGGTGCTAAGGCTGAAGCAAGCCGAATCTCTCAGGCAAAAGGACAGAGGCGAGGATATCGAACCCTTTGTCTCCGCAAGAAAGCCAGCTCAAGAGGTTGAGTAAGATCCTGAAAGCTGGAGCTTAAATGATGGATCTGACCTTGATTTTTGAAGGCATTTTTATTTTTAGGAGGCTAATTTATGATGGATGCAATTAAAGCTTATTTAACCAAAACACCAATTGAAAAGGTAGATGCAAGTCTGCTTGCTTATCTGGCAAATTTAACAACTGTAGCTAAGACTACCCCGCAGATTGCCAGATCAATTGTGAAAGAACTAGCAGATCAACGTCAGAATCTGAAATTAATTGCGAGTGAAAATTACTGCTCGCTAGCAACACAGCTCGCGATGGGAAATCTTTTAACCGATAAGTATGCGGAAGGTTTTCCGGAACATCGTTTCTATGCTGGATGTGATAATGTGGACACAATTGAAGCCGCTGCCTGTGCTGAGGCGTGCAAACTTTTTGGCGCGGAGCATGCTTATGTGCAACCACATAGTGGTGCAGATGCTAATTTGATTGCCTATTGGGCAATTTTAAATGCTAAAGTAAAGACGCCCGCGCTAGAGCAGCTAGGGCAGACAGATCCCTCCAAACTCTCTCAATCAGACTGGAATCAACTCCGGCATCAACTGGGGAACCAACGACTGCTAGGAATGGATTATTATTCCGGGGGACATCTGACCCATGGCTACCGACATAATGTTTCGGCACAAATGTTTGAAGCATATAGTTACGGGGTTGGTCAAGATGGCTTACTTGATTATGAGGCACTCGAAAAACAAGCTTTAGAGATCAAACCATTGATTTTACTAGCGGGTTATAGTGCTTATCCACGCAAGGTTAATTTCCGTCGGATGCGGGAGATCGCGGATCAAGTAGGTGCTGTCTTAATGGTGGATATGGCACACTTTGCCGGTCTAGTAGCGGGAGGAGTCTTCACGGGAGATTATCATCCGATAGCTCATGCTCATGTGGTAACCACGACTACTCATAAAACTTTGCGTGGTCCACGTGGTGGTTTGGTGCTTTGTACGGCTGAGTTTGCCGAGCATGTTGATAAAGGTTGTCCACTGGTCATCGGAGGCCCACTGCCACATGTGATGGCAGCAAAAGCAGTCGCTTTGACTGAGGCAAATCAACCGGAGTTTCAGAGTTATGCCAGACGAATTGTCGAGAATTCAGCTGAACTTGCTCAAGCAGCGCAAGATGAAGGAATGACGGTAGCTACTGGTGGTACTGAGAACCATCTGCTCTTGATTGATGTGCGTCCCTTTGGACTAACTGGTCGTCAAGCCGAGAGTGCAGTGCGTGAATGTGGAATTACTTTAAATCGTAACTCTTTACCTTATGATACCAATGGTGCTTGGTACACCAGTGGTTTACGTGTGGGAACTCCTGCGGTCACCACGCTGGGAATGGGTAAGACAGAAATGCGTGAGATTGCAGCAATTATTAAGCTGGTTTTGGCAAATACCAAACCAGAAATGATTACTGAAGGCAAAAATGCTGGACAAGCCAGTAAAGCGAAGTATATGATTGATCAAACTGCGAAAGCAACTGCTAAAGATCGAGTTAAGGCATTGCTGGATCGTTTCCCGGTCTATCCGGAGCTTGATTTGGAGCTGTTGCAAGAGTATTTTGGTTAATATATAAAAGATTCTCAAAGCCTTGTGTGATTATATATTTTCTGATAAAGATCTTTTATTTTATTGAGTAAAAATATCCAGCGTACTAAGGATTTTTTACGAAGGTAAAATGAATTAGATCTTTCGGAAATATAGCACAGGGCTTTTTATATGGCAAATTTTTGCATAAAAAGCAGGAATTATTTACCAGATGTTGAAATTATATAATATCTAATTAGGAGGTGTATTTGATTAATGAAAAAAGTGTTATCTTGTTTAATATCAGCATCACTACTTTTAATGCTCGTAGGAACAGTTGCTTTGGCTAAGGAAGTGACAACTACCACAAAGACTACTGCCAAGAAGACTACTCCAGCTAAGAGTACCAGCATGGGAATTACTGCGATTGGTAAATTGGGACTGGATATGGGAAAAGCAGGTAATGAGGACGAGAGTGATTCAGCGATGGGACTCTCCATTGCAGGTGAAGGCTTATATGCATTAACTCCAGAGCTTGAAGTTGGTGCAGGATTAGAGTTTCAATTACCTCGTGAAGTGAAAGCATTGGATGCCAAAGTTAGTTTCATTCCGCTCTATGCGATGGGGCGTTATAAATTTATGGAGTTAAATGATTTTACCCTTTACGCTAATGGTAGATTTGGCTATAACTTCTTCTCTTTAACTAAAGGAGATACAAAGGCTGAGACTGGTGGGGGATTATGCTTTGGAGCTAGTGTCAGTGCTACTTATCAGAAGATGTACTTTGCGGAGCTTGGTTTGATGATGCATAATGGCTCGGAAAAAGCTACTCCTGATAATCTTGGTTGGAGCTATACCAAGATTAGCCTTGGTGGCGGAGTTAATTTTAGTCTTTAAGTTTTATTTCTGCTCTAGCACAGCCTTTCAAAATTTGGGAGGCTGTTTTTATAGCAGATCGTGTATACTGTATTTCGTTAATAAAATTTTACATTTCTTCAATTGATTAACTTTCAAAATGGATGTATAATAATACCATTACATTTATTGGGAGGTTTTTTGAGTGAAAAAGTTTCTTTCTATTATTTTAACTACATCATTAATGCTTTTATTAGTGGGCAATATTACCATGGCAAAGGCTAAGAGTGGTGAGATTACACTGGTGGGTAAGATGGGCATGGATCTGATGGGTGAAGTCAAAAGTGAAAATAGTTCTAAAGACATTGAAAATAGTTTTTCAATTGCGGGAGAAGGTTTTTACAGTATTGATTCGAAACTTGCTATCGGAGCTGGAGTTGAGTACTTACCAGAACGAGAGTTAGCTGAGTTTGGTTTTGGGCAATTTAAATATAGCGCCATTCCTATTTATGGAGCAATTAAGTATACTCTACCAATGCAGCGTGAATTTGATCTTTTTTTTACTGGAAAAGTTGGTTGTAATTTCTCTACTGTAAAAACAACTTCATCTATTTTTGATTTTTTTGGGATTGATTCTCCAAAAGAAAATAATAATGGAGTATGCTTTGGTGGTGGGGTTGGTTTTGTTTATGATAAAATGTTTTTAGTGGAG